>NZ_KI914927.1:6268-43526 GCF_000520575.1 Arthrobacter sp. I3 | reverse complement strand
TCGACGCCGAGCCAGTGCTGGATCAGGAAGGTGCCGTGGAAGCCCAGGAACAGCATCCAGAAGTGGATCTTGCCGAGGCGTTCGTTAAGCATCTTGCCGGTCCACTTGGGCCACCAGAAGTAGAACCCGGCGAACATGGCGAACACGACGGTGCCGAAGACCACGTAGTGGAAGTGCGCCACCACGAAGTAGGAGTCCGAGACGTGGAAGTCCAGCGGCGGCGAGGCCAGGATGATGCCGGTGAGGCCGCCGAAGAGGAACGTCGCCAGGAAGCCGATGCTCCACAGCATGGGGGTCTCGAACGTGATGGAACCGCGCCACATGGTGCCGATCCAGTTGAAGAACTTCACACCGGTCGGAACGGCGATGAGCATCGTCATGAAGGAGAAGAACGGCAGCAGGACCGAGCCGGTGACGTACATGTGGTGGGCCCACACAGTCACGGACAGGGCGGCAATGGAGATGGTCGCGTAGACCAGGCCCTTGTAGCCGAAGATCGGCTTGCGGCTGAAGACCGGGAAGATCTCGGAGACGATGCCGAAGAACGGCAGCGCGATGATGTACACCTCAGGGTGGCCGAAGAACCAGAACAGGTGCTGCCAGAGGACGGCACCGCCGTTCTCGGGATCGAAAATGTGCGCACCGAAGCGGCGGTCGGCGCCGAGGGCAAACAGCGCGGCGGCCAGCGGCGGGAAGGCCATCAGGACCAGGATGGAGGTCACGAGGGCGTTCCAGGTGAAGATCGGCATCCGCCACATGGTCATGCCCGGGGCGCGCATGCAGATGATGGTGGTGATGAAGTTGACGGCGCCGAGGATGGTGCCGAAGCCGGAGAGCGCCAGGCCGAAGACCCAGAGGTCACCGCCCACGCCGGGGCTGAACGTAGTGTTGGACAGGGGCGCGTACGCGAACCAGCCGAACGACGCGGCGCCCTGCGGGGTGATGAACCCGGAGACGGCGATCGTGGAGCCGAAGAGGAAGAACCAGAAGGCCAGTGCGTTCAGTCGCGGGAAGGCGACGTCGGGGGCACCGATCTGCAGCGGCATGATGACGTTGGTGAAGCCGGCGAACAGCGGCGTCGCGAACATCAGCAGCATGACGGTGCCATGCATGGTGAAGAGCTGGTTGTACTGCTCCTTGGTCTGCAGGATCTGCATGCCGGGCTCGAAGAGCTCGGCACGGATCAGCAGCGCCATGATGCCGCCGAAGCAGAAGAAGATGAACGACGCGATCAGGTACATGTACCCGATCGTTTTGTGGTCGGTCGAGGTGATCCAGTTGACGACGATGCGTCCCTTGGACTTCGGTACTACGGGAGCCTCGAGGATCCCGGCGGATTGAGTGTAAGTTGCCACGTCGCTCCCCTTACTTGGTTTCGGCCGGGGCCGGGTTGCGGTCGTACTCTTCACCGAGCAGGCCGGTGTTCCCGTCCTGGCGCAGCTGGTTCATGTGCGCCTGGAACTCCGACTCGGAGACAACCTTCACGCGGAACAGCATTTCGGAGTGGTACTCGCCACAGAGTTCGGCGCACTTACCGTCGTAGGTGCCCTCCCTGGTGGGCGTCAAGCGGATGTAGTTGGTCTTGCCGGGAATCATGTCGCGCTTCTGCAGGAAGGCAGGGACCCAGAAAGAGTGGATGACGTCGCGCGCGTTGAGCTCGAGGTCAACCGACTTGTTGACCGGCAGGTACAGGGTGGGCAGCTTGTTCTTGTCCACGTCGTTACCGGTCAGGTGCGCCTGGACGCCGGCTTCGTGCACGTCCTCGGTGACGACGTTGCCCTTCAAGTAGTTGAAGTCCCACGCCCACTGCTTGCCGCGGACGTCGACGACGACGTCGGCCGGCGTTGAGCGGTCATCGATCGACTGCTGGTCGCGGTCGGTGAAGTAGAAGAACACCAGGACCATGAACAGCGGGATCGTCAGGTAGAACACTTCAAGCGGAAGGTTGAAGCTGTTCTGGCGCGGGAAGCCCACGGTGCCCTTGCGGCGCCGGTAAGCGACGATGCACCAGATCATCAGGCCCCAGGTGATGATGCCGACGACCAGCGCGGCAATCCATGAGTTGACCCAGAGGTCCATGATGAGGTCAGTGTGATTGGTGGTGCCACGCTCGGTGGGCAACCAGCCCTTCTGTACCTCTGGTGAACATCCAGTCAAAGCCAACGCGCCGGCTAGTGCCAAGCCAGTGATCGTAGTGATCTGTTTGCGTCGGCTGCCGGTTCGGTTCTGCGAACTCACAGACGGCCCTTCCTACTTGTTGCTGTTGCCCCGCAAATTACGGGCAGGGCAAACGAAAAGTTTTACTACTCGGTGTAGAGCTTACCGCTCCCCGGGAGTTTTCGCCCACATGTCCGCACCGTGCGTCGGGACCTTTTTGTAGGCGCCGCTCGTTGAGGATCCTGCGGCACTAAGGCCGGGCAAAATGCCCGGCCTTAGTGGAAGGAATTAGTGGAAAGAATCTCCGCAGGCGCAGGACCCGCCGGCATTCGGGTTGTCGATCGTGAAGCCCTGCTTGGCGATGGTGTCCTCGAAATCGATGCTGGCACCGCTGAGGTAAGGAACGCTCATCTTGTCGACGACGACTTCCACCCCGTCGTAGTCGCGTACTGCATCCCCGTCGAGCAGCCGCTCGTCGAAGTAGAGCTGGTAAATCAGGCCGGAGCAACCGCCGGGCTGCACGGCAACGCGGAGGCGCAGATCGGTGCGGCCTTCCTGCTCCAGCAGGCTGCGGACCTTTCCAGCCGCGACGTCGGTCAGCATGACCTCGTGCGTGGCCAGCTCGCCGGCCTCGGCGGCAGAGTTGCCGGCGCTGTTTTCATTGGTTGTAGTGCTCATGGCCTACCTTCTTGCAACGGTGGTGGCGGCCCCGCTCACACGGTGCCCGCCCCTACTTAAACGGTATGGGCTATAGCTACATGCTACTTCGCGCAGCCCTGTAGCTCTAACTCCTGACGTAACCGTGGGAGACGGCTGGATGTTCCCCGGGACGCGCCAGGCGCGGGGGCTAGAGCGCGCCTTCGTTGTTCAGGCGCGCGAGCAGCAGGGCCTCGGCGACTATTGCGTTCCGGAAGTCACCCAGGTGCAGCGATTCGTTGGCGCTGTGGGCTCGGGAATCGGGATCCTCGACGCCGGTGACCAGGATCTGCACGTCCGGGTAGAGCTCGGTGAGGTCCGCGATGAAGGGGATCGATCCGCCGATCCCCATTTCGACGGCGGGCACACCCCAGGCCTCGCCCAGGGCCCACATGGCCACGGACGCGGCCTTCGAGCTCGTGTCCGTCAGGAAGGAGTTGCCGCTCTCCCCCGGGGTGAACACCACCTCAGCGCCGAACGGGGCGTGGGTTTCGACGTGCTGGCGGACAGCCTCCATGGCGGCTGCCGGGTCCTGCCCCGGGGCCAGGCGCAGGCTGAACTTGGCCCGGGCCCGCGGCAGCAGGGTGTTGGAGGCGACGTCCACGGCCGGGGCGTCAAAGCCGATAATGGACAGGGCGGGCTTGGTCCACATGCGTGAGGCAATGCTGCCGGTCCCGGCGAGCTTCACGCCGTCGAGCACGGAGGCGTCGGCGCGGTACTCCTCCTCGGTGAGGTCGACAACCACGTCATCGCGGCTCACCAGGCCCTTGATCGCGACACTGCCCTCGTCGTCGTGGAGGGTCGCGATCAGGCGGGCCAGCAGGGTCGGGGCGTCGAGCACGGGGCCGCCGAACATGCCCGAGTGCACGGCGTGGTCCAGGACCTTGACCTCGATGGTGCCGTCCACCAGGCCGCGCAGGCTGGTGGTCAGGGCTGGAATGCCGACCTTCCAGTTGCTGGAGTCGGCCACGACGATCACGTCGGCGCGGAGCAACTCGCGGTGGGTTTCCAGGAACTGCCGGAACGTTGGCGAGCCGGCCTCCTCTTCGCCCTCGAAGAAGAACGTCACGCCCAGGCCCAATTCGTCACCGAGCACGCGCGTGACCGCAGAGTAGGCGGCAATGTGCGCCAGGATGCCGGCCTTGTCATCGGCGGCACCGCGGCCGAAGAGCCTGCCGTCGCGCTCGACGGCGGTAAAGGGGTCGGTTTCCCACAGTGCCAGGTCGCCGGTGGGCTGGACGTCGTGGTGGGCGTACAGCAGGACTGTCGGCTTGCCCTCCGCGGCCGGGCGGCGGGCGACGACGGCGGGCCCGCCGGGCGTCCCGTCTTCCTTGTCGCAGCGGAGGATCCGGACGTCGTCGAAGCCGCTGGCCCGCACGAGGCTGGCGACGGCGTCGGCGCTGCGGTTCAACGGGGCGGGATCAAAGCTGGGCCAGGCGATGCCCGGAATGGCAACAAGGTCCGTCAGCTGGCCGATCGTTTTGTCGAACGATTCGGCAACGGCCTGGCGGAGGGCCTCGGCATCGATGGTGCCCTCGTGGTCCATGGTGGTCTGCGGGTTCCCCGCGGTAGATGAAGTCATGGCCAAAACACTACCCGTGCTCTGAATCACTACAAACAGCGTCACGCCCGGGCCTGCGCCGTGTGGGCTGGGTCTCGGGCCTGTGTCTGCGGGGTATTCTTTAGGGGTGTTTGGACGTAAAAAGGAAGCGCCATCGGCGCAGGACGTAGTTGACCAGCAGGCATCCGAGGCAGCAGCCCGTAGCGCCGTGACCGGCAAGGGCGCACCCACGCCCAAGCGCAGCGCCCAGGAGGCGGCCCGCAAGCGGCCCCTCGTGCCGGAGGACCGCAAGGCTTCCAAGGCTGCCGAGCGCGCCGCCGTCACGGAGCAGCGGCTCAAGATGCGGCAGGCCATGGACACCGGTGACGATAAGTTCCTGCCGCTGCGGGACAAGGGTCCGCAGAAGCGGTTCGCCCGAGATTTTGTCGATGCCCGCTTCAGCCTTGGCGAGTTCCTCATGTTCGGCGCCCTGCTGTTTGTCATCATCTCCTTGCTCGTGCCGGCCTCCAGCGCACAGATGGTCTACGTCCTGGGCGCCTTCTGGGTCATGTTCCTCGCGGTCTTCGTGGACGTCTTCATCCTCTCCCGCAAGCTCAAGAAACGGCTCGGCGAAAAGTTCGGCGACGTCGAGCGCGGCACCGTCTGGTACGGCTCCATGCGCTCCCTGCAGTTCCGCCGCCTGCGCCTGCCCAAGCCCCAGGTCCGGCGCGGCGAGTTCCCCGCCTGACATTTCCCTTCCACGATTCTTCAACCAAGAAGCCCCCGGCAGTCACCTGTCGGGGGCTTCTTGGTTGCTGCGACCGGTCCGGCCCGATCGCAGCGTAAGGTCTAGCGCCGGCTCGGGTGGGTGGCCAGCAGCCGGTTGATGCGCGCGGCCCAGAAAGGTCCCTCGTAAAGGAACGCCGTGTAGCCCTGGACGAGGGTGGCGCCGGCGTCCAGCCGTTCCTGCACGTCCTGTGCCGTTTCGACGCCGCCCACCGAGACCAGGGTCAGCGCTCCGCCGGTGACGGACTTGAGCCGGGCCAGGACCTCCAGGGACCGTTTCTTCAGGGGCGCCCCGGAAAGACCTCCTGCCCCGCACGCCTCAACCTTGTCGGGGCTGGAGGCGAGCCCGGTGCGGGCGATCGTGGTGTTGGTGGCGATGATGCCGTCCAGCTTCAAGTCAAGCGCCAGGCGCGCGACGTCGTCGATGTCCTCATCACTGAGGTCGGGCGCGATCTTGACCAAGAGGGGAACGTGGCGGCCGGCGGCCTTGTCCGCCTCCTCCCCCACTGCGGCCAGCAGCGGGCGCAGGGTCTCCACGTCCTGCAGCAGCCGAAGCCCGGGGGTGTTGGGCGAGCTGACGTTCACGACGAGATAATCCGCTGCGGGGGCCAGGCTGCGCGCGCTGATCAGGTAATCGGACACCGCATCCTCGAGCCCGACCACCTTGCTCTTGCCGATGTTCACCCCGATCACGGGCCGGACGCCGGGGTGCTGGCGCTGCAGGGCGGCGCGGGCGGACTTCAGGCGCGGGGCCACCGCCGCGGCGCCGTCGTTGTTGAACCCCATGCGGTTGATGACGGCCCTGTCCTCCACGAGGCGGAACAGCCGCGGCGCCGGGTTCCCGGGCTGGGCCTGGCCGGTGATGGTGCCGACCTCCACATGGCCGAAGCCGAGCTCCGCCAGCGCCTCGATGCCGTGGCCTTCCTTGTCGAAGCCGGCCGCTAGGCCGAATGGGGACGGGAAGGTCAGGCCAAACGCCTGGGTCTGCAGCGACGCCGCGGGGGCGGTGAACTTCTGCAGCAACCGCCCGGCACCGCAGCTGTGGGCGAGGCGGATGGCCTTGAACCCGATCTTATGGGCGCGTTCGGCGTCCATCCATGAGAAGGCCAGCCGGAAAAATGTGGGATATACGCGCATGCCTCTAGTTTTCCGGTTCGGGCCGCGCAGACCAAACCAGCGCTCGCGCCGGCACGGTTGTGACTGTCCGTTGTGACTGTCGTTGTGACTGCGGCGCCCCGCGCCCGGGCCCGGCGGCGGAAGTGCGCCGGCGGGAGTTAGCATGAAGCCATGACCAGCAATGAGGGTGTCGGAACGGGCGGCCGTGGGGCTTCGGGTCGCGGGATCGAGGCCGACGTTGTGGTGGTGGGCGCCGGCCTGGCAGGGCTCGTGGCCGCGGCCCAGGCCTATGCCGCCGGCCGCCGGGTGGCGGTGCTCGATCAGGAACCCGAGGCCTCCGTCGGTGGCCAGGCGCACTGGTCCTTCGGCGGCCTCTTCATGGTCAACACTCCGGAACAGCGGCGGCTCGGGGTGCGGGACAGCGAAGAGCTGGCCCTCGCCGACTGGCATGCGTCGGCGGGATTCGACCGGCCGGAGGACGCCCTGGCGAAGGAGTGGGCGGCGGCGTACGTGAACTTCGCCGCTGGTGAGAAGCGTGCCTGGCTCGCCTCGCTCGGCGTCGGGCTGTTTCCCCTGGTGCAGTGGGCCGAACGCGGCGGCTACGGCCCGGACGGCCACGGCAACACTGTCCCGCGCTTCCATGTCGCGTGGGGCACGGGACCGGCGCTGGTGGCCCCCTTCCTTGCCAAGCTGCGCGAAGGCGAAGCCGCCGGCCGCGTGTCCTTCCATTTCCGCCACCGCGCCACCGGGCTCGTGAAAACCGCGGGCCGGGTGAGCGGCGTGAGCGGCGAATTGCTCGAAGCCAGCGGCGCAGGCCGGGGCGAAAGCTCTTCACGACGCCCGGCCGGTACTTTCGAGGCTGCGGCCGCAGCCGTGGTGGTGACAAGCGGCGGCATCGGCGGCAACCACAATGTGGTCCGCAAGGAGTGGCCAGGCGGCGCGGCGCCGGAGCGGATGCTGAGTGGCGTGCCGGCATCCGTGGACGGGGACTTCCTCCCGGCCGTGGGCCGCGCCGGCGGACACCTCATCAACGGGGACCGGATGTGGCATTACCCGGAGGGTATCCACAACCATGCCCCGGTCTGGCCGCGGCACGGCATCCGAATCCTGCCCGGACCGTCGGCCCTGTGGCTGGACGCGACGGGGCGGATGCTCCCGCCTCCCCTGTTTCCGGGCTTCGATTCGCTCGGCGCCCTGCGCCACATCCTGGCCACGGGGCATGCCCATTCATGGTTCGTCCTGAACCGCAGCATCGCGCTGAAGGAGTTCGCACTGTCAGGATCCGAGCAGAACCCGGATCTCACGGGCAAGGACGTCCGGCGGCTGGTCTCACGGCTGAAGCCCGGCAGCGATACACCGCTGCAGCGGTTCCTGGACCGCGGGGTGGACTTCCTGCAGGCAGCGGACCCCGCCGGGCTCGCCGGGCAGATGAACGATCTGACGGGCGGGCAGCTCATCGACCCCGCGGCCCTGGAGCAGCTGATCCGCGACCGGGACCGGCAGTTTGCCAGCGGGATGGGCAAGGATCCGCAGCTGGCGGCGATCCGGGCAGCGCGGCGTTTCGCCACCGACAAGATCATGCGGGTCGCCCCGCCGCACCGGCTGTTGGATCCGCGGCACGGTCCCCTGCTCGCCGTCCGGCTCTCGGTCCTGACGCGCAAGAGCCTTGGCGGTGTGCAGACGGATCTGCAGTCGCGGGTCCTGGATGCCGCCGGGCAGCCCGTGCCCGGGCTGTTCGCGGCCGGTGAAGCCGCAGGGTTTGGCGGCGGCGGAATCCACGGCTACCGGGCACTCGAGGGAACGTTCCTGGGCGGATGCCTCTTCTCCGGACGTTCCGCGGGCCGGGCCGCTGCGTCCGCGGCCTAGTCCGGGCAGGCACTCAGCAACACAGGAGGAAAGTCGATGCAGTGGCGGACCGACATTCTCGGGGATGATTTCCAGGCGTGCACCTTTGAGGCCGTCAGCCCTGACGGTGTGCTGCGCACTGCCACCCTGGTCCGCCATACCCCGCTCCCGCCGGCACCATCGGCGCTGCCGGCCCGGGCTGTGCTGTTCCTGCACGGCTGGAGTGACTACTTCTTCAATGAGGAGCTCGCGGAATTCTGGGCGGGGCAGGGGTTTGAGTTTTTCGCCCTCGACATGCACAACCATGGCCGCAGCCTGCGCCCGGGCACCCACGGCGGCTACGTCGCAGACCTGGACAACTACGACGCCGAAATCACTGCAGCGCTCGGGATCATCGGTTCGCTCAGGCCGGGCGCCACGCCGCCGCAGGTGACGCTGATGGGACACTCCACCGGCGGCCTGATCGCGGCGCTGTGGGCCGACCGGCATCCGGGGATGGTGTCACAGCTGGTCCTGGACAGCCCATGGCTGGAAGTCCACGGCAGCCCCGCCCTGCGCCGGGCCGCGCGGACCATGGTGGAGCCGTTCGCCCGGTTCTGGCCGGAATCTGTGATCCGGCTGCCCGAGCGGGCCTTCTACTGGCGCAGCATCAGCAGCGCCGCGGAAGGCGAATGGGCCCTGGACGATGCCTACCGTCCGCCGCACGCCTTTCCGGTCCGCGCCGGCTGGCTCAGCGCCGTGCTCGCCGGCCAGTCCAGGGTGGCGCGTGGGCTGAACATCGATGTGCCCATCCTGGTGCTCATCTCGGGCGCCAGCGCCAACGGGATGTTCTGGAAGGAGTCGATGCGCCGCACGGACGCGGTCCTGGACGTGAACACAATCGCCCTCCGCGCGCTCAGCCTGGGCCGCACCGTGACGTTGGAGCGGATTGACGGCGCCCTGCATGACGTCTTCCTCTCCGCCCCGCGGGTCCGCGCGGACGCCTATGCCCGGCTGTCCCGGTGGATCAGGGCGTACGTCTACGACTGACGCGGATCAGCTGACCTGGCCGCCCGCGGCGGGAGCGGCGTCGATGGCTCCACCGTAGCGGCGATCCCGCTGTGCATAGATCTCGACGGCGTCCCACAGCGTCCGCCGGTCCACGTCCGGCCACAGGGTGTCCATGAACACGAACTCGGCATAGGCCGACTGCCAGAGCATGAAGTTGGACAGCCGCTGTTCCCCGGAACTGCGCAGGAACAGGTCCACGTCCGGCAGGTCCGGCTCGTCGAGGAACTTCTGAATGGTCCGCTCGGTGATGGCCCCCGGCTTCAGCCGGCCCTGGGCCACTTCCTCCGCAATCGCGGAGACGGCGTCGGCGATCTCGGCCCGTCCGCCATAGTTGACGCACATGTTCAGGGTGCAGGTGCTGTTGCCCCGGGTGTAGTCCTCGGCCTCTTCGAGTTCGCGGATCACCGAGCCCCACAGCTTCGGGCGCCGCCCGGACCAGCGGATCCGGACCCCCCATTCATCGAGCTGGTTCCGCTGCCGGCGCAAGACATCCTTGTTGAAGCCCATCAGGAAGCGCACCTCCTCAGGGGACCGCCGCCAGTTCTCGGTGGAGAAGGCGTACACACTGACGTATTCGATCCCCAGCTCGATCGCGCCGGCCATGACGTCCAGCAGGGCAGGCTCCCCTGCCTTGTGGCCCTCGATCCGGGGCAGGCCCCGCTGGTTCGCCCAGCGCCCGTTGCCGTCCATGACGATCGCCACATGCCGCGGGATGAACTCCGCGGGAATCGCGGGCGGAACAGCGCCGGACTGGTGCGGATAGGGAGCCACCACCGGGGTGGTCCGCCGCCGGCCGTTGGACTGTTTCGCCTGGCTTTTATCCAGGTTCTTTCCCAGGCTTCTTCCCAATGCCACTTTTACGTTCGCTCCACATGTTTGAGGGATTTCAGGACTCGTTCCAGGTGCCACTGGAGGTAGCTGGCTACCAGGCCGGCCGCTTCCCGGCGGTGGACGGAGGCGGAGGCATCCGCCGTCGTCCAGTTTCCGGTGAGCAGGGCACCCATGAGGAGCACCGTCTCCGGGGCCGGCGCGGGCGATCCCGGCGGCCGGCACCCGTGGCAGACCATGCCGCCGAGCGGCGCGGAAAAGGCGGTGTGCGGCCCGGACGCACCGCACCGGGCGCAGTCGGTGAAGCTGGGCGCCCAGCCGCCGGTCGCGAGGGCGCGGAGCAGGTAGGAATCCAGGATGAGTTCGGGGGCGTGGTCGCCCCGGCTCAGGGACGCGAGGGCCCCCACCAGCAGGTTGTACTGGGCGGTGCCGGCTTCACCGTCGACGTCGGTGAGCTTCTCCGCCGTCTCGGTCATGGCGGCCGCCACCGTGTACCGGCCATAGTCCGCGGCGATGTTCCCGCCGTAGGCGCCCTTGGCCACGGCCTGCGTGACGACGTCCAGGGTGCGCCCGGAAATCAGCTGGAGATCGGCCACCATGAACGGTTCCAGTCTGGCGCCGAACCGGCTGCTGGTGCGCCGGACCCCCTTGGCCACCGCCCGCACCTGGCCGTGGTGCTTGGTCAGCAGGGTGATGATCCGGTCGGCCTCGCCCAGCTTATGGGTGCGCAGCACGACGGCGTCATCACGGTAGGCACGCGCAGCAAAGGATTGTTGGACCACAGTTAATCTTCGCACTGTCTTTACGGAATCACGGCACGGGCAGCGCCGCCGAGGTAGAACGGTAAAAGACGGAGGCAAAAGACTGAGGCAAAATACTGCGCCGCCGGAGTGTTCCGGCGGCGCAGTCATGCGTTGGTTTGACACTGCCTGCCCATCCGCGGACGGATCAGACACGGACGGATCAGGCAGGGACGGATCAGGCGCGGGCGTCCCGGATGGCGCGGTTCACGGCCGAGATGACGGCCTTGAGGGCTGATGTGCTCGTGTTGGCGTCGATCCCCACGCCCCAGAGCACGCGCTCCCCCACGGCGCATTCGACATATGCGGCGGCCAGGGCGCTGCCGCCCTCGGAGAGTGCGTGTTCGCTGTAGTCCAGGACCCGGACGTCCACGCCGTCTTCGCGCAGGATGCTCAGCAGGGCCGCGATGGGCCCGTTCCCGGTCCCGGTCCGGCGGACCTGGGTCCCGTCGATCTTCAGGGCGGCGGTCAGGGTCATGTCGCCGTCTTCGTCCGTCTCGGTGCTGATGGAGCCGAGGGCGTAGCGGCCCCACTGCGTGTCGGCAGAGCCCGAGGGCAGGTATTCGTCCTGGAAGACCTGCCACAGCTGGGGTCCGCTGACTTCTCCGCCGACCGTGTCGGTCCGTTTCTGGATGACGCCGGAGAACTCGATCTGGGCGCGGCGCGGCAGGTCCAGGCTGTGCTCGTTCTTGAGCAGGTAGGCGACTCCGCCCTTGCCGGACTGCGAGTTGACCCGGATGACCGCCTCGTAGCTCCGGCCGAGGTCCTTCGGGTCCACCGGCAGGTACGGGACCTGCCAGGTGTAGTCGGCCACGTCCTTGCCCGCCGCGGCAGCGTCCTTTTCGAGGGCCTCCAGGCCCTTCTTGATCGCGTCCTGGTGCGAGCCGGAGAACGCCGTGAAGACGAGGTCTCCGCCGTACGGGGACCGCTCGGCCACCGGCAGCTGGTTGCAGTACTCCACCGTGCGGCGGATTTCGTCGATGTCGGAGAAGTCGATCATCGGGTCGATGCCCTGGACGAACATGTTCAGGCCCAAGGTCACCAGGTCCACGTTGCCGGTCCGCTCGCCGTTGCCGAAGAGGCAGCCCTCGATCCGGTCTGCCCCGGCCAGGTAGCCCAGCTCGGCGGCGGCGACGCCGGTGCCGCGGTCGTTGTGCGGGTGCAGGGACAGGATGATGCCTTCGCGCGGGTGCAGGTTCCGGCTCATCCACTCGATGGAGTCGGCGTAGACATTGGGGGTGGCCATTTCCACCGTGGCGGGCAGGTTGATGATGACCTGACGGTCAGCCGAGGCCTCGAAGACGTCGGCGATCGCGTTGCAGACCCGGATGGCGTACTCCAGCTCGGTGCCGGTGAAGGACTCGGGCGAGTATTCGTAGGTGATGTGCGTATCGGCGAGGGTTTCCTCGTACTTCTTGCACAGCCGCGCACCCTGCAGGGCGATGTCGAGGATGCCGTCCTCGTCCTGGTTGAAGACCACGCGGCGCTGCAGGACGGACGTGGAGTTGTAGAGGTGGACGATGGCCTGCTTCGCGCCGACCAGGGACTCGTAGGTCCGCTCGATCAGGTGTTCGCGGGCCTGGGTCAGCACCTGGATCGTGACGTCGTCCGGGATGTGGTTGCCCTCGATCAGCTGCCGGACGAAGTCGAAGTCCGTCTGCGATGCCGAGGGGAACCCGACCTCGATCTCCTTGTAGCCCATCCGGACCAGCAGGTCGAACATCTTCAGCTTGCGGGCCGGGCTCATGGGATCGATGAGGGCCTGGTTGCCGTCGCGCAGGTCCACGGCGCACCAGCGCGGGGCCTTGGTGATGACTTTGTCCGGCCAGGTGCGGTCCGGCAGTTCAACGGTGATCTGGTCCTGGAACGGGATGTAGCGGTGGACCGGCATTCCTGAGGGCTTCTGTGCGTTTCGCATTACAATCGGGGCCTTTTCTGTGATTCTTGGTGAAAGGGTGGCCGGGCAACACAAACTCCGCAGCGAGGGTGGGCCTTGCGCTAGATCGCGTCTGAGGCCTCGCCGCGGCAGCTAAGGAGGAGCAGTTCTGCGCGCACCTTTTCACAGTAACACGGGTGCGTAAGATGAAGGAGCCAGACCACCGTAACGTCCACCATGCAGACCGTGCGCCGGCAAACGCTCCGGGCCGGACTGCCTCTCAAAGGAGCATCCGTGCCACTTTCGGGGATCGATCTGTCCACCATCGACGCCAGCGTCCGCCCGCAGGATGACCTGTACCAGCATGTGAATGGCGGCTGGCTCAACACCACGGTCATCCCGGACGACCGGCCGCTGGAGGGCACCTTCACCGCCCTGCGCGACGCGTCGGAGCTCGCGGTGAAGGAGATCATCGGGCAGGCCGCCGCACGCGGTGCGGAGGCGACCGGCATCGAGCGCAAGATCGGGGACCTGTACAACAGCTTCATGGACGAAGCGGCGGTCGAGGCCAAGGGCCTGGACCCGCTCCGGGCGCGGCTGGCGCAGGTGTTCGCGACGACGTCGGTGCCCGAACTCGTGGCGCTGGCCGGACGGCTGTTCCGCGCCGATGTGTCCGGGCTCTTCTATATCTACCCCGCGCCGGATGCCGGAAACCCGGACCGGGTCCTGCTCTACACCGGCCAGGGCGGCCTGGGCCTGCCCGATGAATCCTATTACCGGGAAGCGAAGTTCGCCCCGATGGTCCAGGCCTACCGTGCACACGTGGGGGCCATGCTGGGCCTCGCGGAGGTTGCCGACCCTGAGGGGGCGGCCGGACGCGTGGTGGCGCTGGAAACTGCGCTGGCTTCGCACCACTGGGACAACGTGACATTGCGGAATCCGCAAAAGACGTACAACCTGAAGTCCACCGCGGAAGCGGCCGAGCTGTTCCCCCTGCTGGCGGACTGGTTCGACGCGGCCGGCATCGAGCCGAAGAAGCGTGCCGAGCTGGTGGTGAGCACCCCCGACTTCTTCTCCGGCGCGGCCTCGCTGCTGGATTCCGAACCGTTGGCGGCCTGGCAGGAATGGCTCGCCATGCGCGTGGTCAGCGCGGCCGCCCCGTACCTGTCTTCCGAGTTCGTGGACGCGAACTTCGCGTTCTATGGCACCACCCTGAGCGGTACGCCGCGGATCAAGGACCGCTGGAAGCGCGGCGTCGCGGTGGTCGAGGCGGCCCTCGGTGAGGCGGTCGGGCAGATCTACGTGGCCGAACATTTCCCGGAGGGGCACAAGGCGCGCATGCAGACCCTCGTGGCCAACCTGATCGAGGCGTACCGCGAGTCCATCACCGGGCTGGCCTGGATGGGCGAGGCAACCAAGCTCGAGGCCCTGAAGAAACTGGACTCCTTCCGCGCCAAGATCGGCTTCCCGGATAAGTGGATCGACTACTCCGCCGTGGAGATCGACCCCGCCGATCTGCTGGGGAACGTGGAGCGCGCGCACAGCGCCGACGTCGACCGCCACCTTGACGAGGTCGGCAAGCCCGTGGACCGCGAGAAGTGGCTGATGACGCCCCAGACGGTCAACGCCTACTACCATCCGCTCCTGAACGAGATCGTGTTCCCTGCGGCCATGCTGCAGCCCCCGTTCTTCACTGCCGACGCCGATGACGCCGTGAACTACGGCGGCATCGGTGCCGTGATCGGCCATGAAATCGGCCACGGCTTCGATGACCAGGGCTCGCAGTACGACGGCAGCGGCCTGCTTCGCAACTGGTGGACGGAGGATGACCGCACCGCGTTCGAGGCTCTGGCCGCCCGGCTCGTGGCGCAGTTCGATGCCCTCTCCCCCACGGCAGCCCCCGGCCACACGGTCAACGGCAAGCTGACCCTTGGCGAGAACATCGGCGACCTGGGCGGGCTCACCATCGGCTACAAGGCCTACCTGATCAGCCTCGACGGGCAGGAACCGCCGGTGCTCGATGGCCTGACCGGGGTGCAGCGCTTCTTCGCGTCCTGGGCCGCGGGGTGGCGGCAGGTCATCCGGACCGAAGAGGCCATCCGCCGGCTGGCGACGGATCCGCACTCCCCGAACGAGTTCCGCACGAACGCCATCGCCAAGAACCTCGACGCCTTCCACGCAGCATTCGGCGTCACGGACCAGGACGGCATGTGGATGGCACCGCAGGAGCGCGTCAGCATCTGGTGACCCGGGGGCCCGGTCACTGGCGCCGACCCAGCCGGGAGGGCTGTGCGTACACGCTTGCGTGAATACATCGACAGCTGTACTTTCGACTTTGTGGAGACTCTTACGCATGCCCCGGTGCTGGCACGGTTCGGCTATGCCGTGTCAGACCCGACACGGGCAGAAATCCTGCTTGCCCTCACGGCTGCGCCGTCCTATCCCTCTGAGCTGGCGGATTCCCTCGGGGTATCCCGGCAGAGCATGTCGAACCACCTGACATGCCTGCGGGGATGCGGGCTGGTCGTTGCCGTGCCGGAGGGGCGAAGGACCCGCTATGAGCTCGCCGATCAGCGCCTCGGCCATGCCCTCAAGGATCTTCTGGGCGTCGTGCTGGCGGTGGACCCGGCCTGCTGCGCACCCGACGGGACGTGCACGCTGTGATGACTTCCGTCCTAATGTCGCCGAGCCCGGGCCGCCGCGCCGTCCTCAGCCGCCGGATCCGCTTGTTCGCGGCGGCCACCATCAGCTATAACCTCATCGAGGCCGTTGTGGCTTTGTGGGCCGGGGGTGCGGCCGACTCGTCGGCGCTCCTCGGCTTTGGCCTGGATTCCATCATTGAGGTCGCGTCGGCGCTGGCGCTGTCGTGGCAGTTTTCCAGCAAGGACCCTGAGCGGCGTGAACACGTCACCTTGCGGACTATCGCCGTCTCCTTCTTCGCGCTGGCAGCCTTTGTCGCCGCCGAGGCGGTCAGGTCACTTCTCGGCGCCGGCGAGGCACAGCACTCGACCCCGGGCATCGTGATTGCCGCACTGAGTTTGGTGATCATGCCGGTCCTTTCCTGGCTCCAGCGCCGGGCCGGCCGGGAGCTCGGATCACGCACGGCGGTCGCTGACTCCAAACAGACCCTGCTCTGCACGTATCTGTCGGCAGTCCTGCTCGCGGGTTTAGTGCTGAACAGCACCCTTGGCTGGTGGTGGGCCGATGCCGGCGCGGCGCTGGTCATCGCCGCGATCGCCCTCCGGGAGGGCATCAACGCCTGGCGCGGCGACATCTGCTGCACGGTCCCCCACACGGCGGCAGACACCCTTCCGACGGCCACGGAGCCGGCCCGCTGTGACGGATGCGGTGCCGATTCAACACCTCCAAAGGGGCTCTTCCTACCTGAGGTGAGGGTGGGACAGTCCGCCGCCGATGGGCAGCATGAGTAGTCGGTAGTGCTTCCGGTTACGTAAGCCCGGCGTCAGCAGCACTCATCGGGCACAGCTTTCAAGGATCTCATCGGCGCTGCCGGCCGATTGATTTCTTACTAGAGCGACAGCGCACGACACGCTAATGTTGGGGCACCCCAACGCAGAGGAGAGCCCGTGGGCAAGGTGGTCATGTACGGCTCGGTGTCGGTGGACGGCTTCATCGCGGACGAGAATGACCAGCCCGGGCCGCTGTTCGACTGGTTGTCCAACGGTGAGGTCCCCTTGGACGAGCGCGGCGAGGTGACGGTGTCGCAGACGTCCTATGACTACACCCGGCCGTACTGGGACCAAATCGGGGCGACACTCGTCGGCCGCCATGTCTTCGACCTGACGGACGGCTGGGACGGGAAGCCTCCGAGCGGGATCGACCACGTGGTCGTCGTGACGCACCGGCCGCAGCCCGAGGGCTGGGACCCCGAGGCGCCGTTTCACTTCGTCGACGGTGTCGAGGCAGCCATGGCCAAGGCGCAGGAGCTTGCGGGTGACCGCATCGTCGAGGTCGCCGCTGGTGACGTCGGTGGCCAGATGCTTGCCGCGGGCCTGGTCGACGAGGTGCGCATGGACGTCATACCTGTCGTGTTCGGGTCCGGCAAGCGCTACTTCGGGTCGGTCCACGCCCAGCACCCGTTGGAGGATCCTGACGTGGTGATTCAGGGCAACCGCGTGCTTCACGTGCGCTATCGGGTGCGCCGTTGAGGTCCACACCGTGTGCCACGACCCCGCAGGACGTGGAAGAGCCTCGAAAGGCCGCCGTCCAGCACCCATGACAAAAAGGAAGGCCCCCGTTCAGGAAAATCTGAACGGGGGCCTTCCTGGTTGCCGGGTCAGCGGGTGATCAGTGCCGGGTTGGCCTGCTGGCAAACGGTGTCGCCGGCTGTCTGGTTGACGATGTCCTTGGGCAGCTGCGGGGCAGCGGCGGCGGCGGTCGGCGTCCCGTTGGCGAAGTCACTGCCCAGGTAGACCTGGACTCCGGCGACTCCGGCGGCCGGGAGCACCCGGTCCGGCGCCACACCGAGCAGGGCCGCGACGTCCCCGGCCACGTCAGCGTAGTCCGCACCGTAGTAGACCGCCGTCGCGGCGACAGGCGGAGCAGTCAACTGGCCCACCTGGGTGAAACCGGCGCCCTTGATGGCCTGCATGATCTCCTGGGTCCGGGCCGGAACACCCGAGCCGTTGGCCACGGTCACGGGCTGCTGCGTCTTGTCATAGGCCGGGGTGGTGGGGCTGGGCGTCGGCGTGGCGGTGGCACTCGGGGAAGCGCTCGGCTTCGCGGTCGGATCCGTCAGGTCCACGTCGTTGCGCATGGCGGCGAACAGCTGGGACGCCGCGGGCTCGGCCAGCTGCAGCCGGTTGATGTCCGTTTCGGCCGGGACTGTCGGCGTGGCCACGAAGGCTACCTTGCCGACGTCGATGTTCTTGAGCCGGTTGCCCACCGTCAGCAGCGTCGGCACAGAGGCCAGGCCGTCGTCGATGGTCAGGTTCTTGGTGATCGCATCCGCGATGCCGAGCATCCGGGCCGGGTTGGTGAGGGTGCCGTCGTCCTTGATTTTCCGGGTCAGCGCGGACAGGAAGCCCTGCTGGGCCTTGATCCGGCCGAGGTCGCCGCCGTCGCCGAAGGCGTGCCGGGTGCGCACGAACGACAAGGCCTGTTCGCCCTGGACGGTGGAGGTGCCCTTGGGCAGGCGCAGCTTCGAGTCGGGGTCATACACGGCGTCGCTGACACACACTGACACGCCGCCCACGGCGTTGGAGAGTTCCTTGACGGCGTTGAAGTCGGCCATCATGAAGTGGTCGATCTCCAGGCCAGTGAGCTTGTTGACGGTGTCCACGGCGCAGCCGATGCCGGCCTCGGACATCGCCGAGTTGATCATGACGCCGGTCTGAGCCGGGTACTCTTTGTTGGTTTTCGGATCCTTGCACTTGGGGATGTCGACCAGCAGGTCGCGGGGGAAGCTGACGACGTTGACCCGCTTGTTGTCCGCGGAGATGTCCATCAGCATCATCACATCCGAGTGCCCATAGCCGGTCGCGTCATCGCTGGTGCCGTACTGCGAGTTCTTCCCGTCACGCGTGTCCGAGCCGAGGATCAGGATCTGCATCCGGTCCGTCGAATCGTTCACTGCACCCTCGGTCTTGATGCTGCCGGCGCTGAGTGGGGCCTTGGTGAGGTTGCCCTGGAGCCGGATGGTCCAGTAGGCGCCAAAGGCGATCACGCCGACCAAGAGCACGGCCACCACGCCCGTGAAGACTTTCAGCCAGGCGGGGGTCCGGCGGGCGGAGCCGAGGTGGCGGGCCGGACCAACGGCGGGATCGGCCGTGTGCCGGGCAGCGGCTGTTGACCGGGCCGGCGGGGCGGATCCGTCGGCACGGTTGTCACGGGGTCGAACCACTTGTTGAGCCTTCCTAAACGAACGGGGAGTCAGCCCATTTTAGAGTCCGAATCTGAGAAAACGCCGATGGCCCTCTCTTGGGAGCGGCGGGAAGGGCCAACGGCCAAAATAGCGGCCTAAGAACAGCGCGTCTCAGAAGCCCAGTTTGACGAGCTGCTTCGGGTCGCGCTGCCAGTCCTTGGCGACCTTGACGTGCAGGTCAAGGTAGATCCGGGCACCGAGCAGCGCCTCGATCGCCTTGCGCGCGTTGGTGCCGACCTCGCGGAGCCGGGCACCGCCCTTGCCGATGATGATGGCCTTCTGGGAGGGCCGCTCGACGTACAGGTTGACGCGGACGTCCAGGAACGGGCGGTCCTCGGGCCGGCCTTCCCGCGGCACGATTTCATCGACGACGACGGCCAGGGAGTGCGGCAATTCGTCGCGGACGCCTTCGAGGGCTGCTTCCCGGATGAGTTCGGCGATCATCACCGCTTCCGGTTCGTCCGTCAGGTGACCGTCCGGGTACAGCGGCGGCGACGCCGGCATGTGACCGATCAGGACGTCGGCAAGGGTGTCGACCTGGAAGCCGTCCGTGGCGGAGACCGGGACGATGTCCTTCCAGCCGTCCTCGCCGAGGACCTCGCGGCCCAGGGCCGCGACAGCGAGCAGCTGCTCGGTGAGGGCCTGGCGGTCGACGGTGTCGGCCTTGGTCACGATCGCGATGATGGGCTTGTTGGGGATGGCGGCGAGCTGGGCGGCAATGAACTTGTCCCCCGGGCCGATTTTCTCGTTGGCCGGCAGGCAGAAGCCGATCGCGTCGACCTCGGCGAGGGTGTCGGCGACCAGTTCGTTCAGCCGCTTCCCCAGCAGCGTGCGCGGGCGGTGCAGGCCCGGGGTGTCAACGAGGATCAACTGGGCATCGTCCCGGTGCACGATGCCACGGATTGTGTGGCGCGTGGTCTGGGGCTTGGCCGAGGTGATCGCGACTTTTTGGCCGACCAGGGCGTTGGTGAGGGTGGACTTGCCCGCATTGGGCCGTCCGACCAGCACCGAGAAACCGGCGCGGTAGCCGCCGTAGGCTGCGTCGCCGTCGGACTTATTCTGCTTGCTCACGTGAGACTCCCTGTTGGATTGGTGCGGCCTCGTCGAGAAGGTCTTCAAGGTCAGTTTGTTCTTTTGCTACGGCGGCCGCAATGATGTGGCTGACGCGGTTCCGCCGGCCCTCCAGCCTGTCGGCGCGGAGGGACAGTCCGTGGACCTGGACAGTGCTGCCGACAATCGGCACCCGCCCGAGGGCCTTGGCGAGCAGGCCGCCCACGGTGTCTACTTCGTCGTCGTCGAGCTCGAGGTCGAAGAGTTCGCCGAGGTCATCGATGCTCATGCGGGCGCTGACCCGGTAGCTTCCGTCCCCCAGCGCCACGGCCTCGGCGCTTTCGGTGTCGTATTCGTCCACGATTTCGCCGACAATCTCCTCGATAAGGTCCTCCAGCGTGACCAGCCCCGCCGTTCCGCCGTATTCGTCGATGACGATCGCAACGTGCGTGGATTCCTTCTGGAGTTCGCGGAGCAGGTCGCTGACGAGCTTCGAGTCCGGCACGTAGCGGACCTCGCGGGCCACCTCGTCCACGACCGGGGGTTCCTCGTCCGGGCCGAGGTTGTGGAGCGAGGCGGCAACGTCCTTCAGGTACACAATGCCCAGGATCTGGTCCGTGTTTTCGCCGATGACCGGGATCCGCGAATACCCGGAGCGCAGGAACAGCGACATCGCCCGGTGCAGGCTGGATCCGGAGTCGATCGTGAGGATGTCGGTCCTGGGCACCATAACGGAGCGGACCAGGGTGTCCCCGAAGTCGAAGACCGACTGGATCAGTTCGGCCTCGTTGTCCTCGATTACGTCGGACTCGGTCGCCCGGTCCACGAGTTCGCGGAATTCTTCCTCGCTGAAGAACGCCTCGCTGTCGGCCGGCGCGCCGGGAGCTACGACGCTGCCGAGCCGCACCAGCCAGCCCGGGATCGGGCCGAGCACGGCGTACAGGGACCGGACCAGCGGGGCGCTGAACCGGACCAGGGCGGCGGAGTGGACCCGGCCGAGCTGCCGCGGGGACACCCCCACGATCACGAAGCCGACCAGCGCCATGATGCCGGTGGCCGCCAGCCCGGCCAGCCAGACGTTGTCCAGCATGCTGTAAAGGAGCACGGTCACGGCGACGGCGGCGGCCATCTCGAACCAGACCCGCCAGAACCGCAGGGCGCGCATGTGCCCCACGGGCTGGGCCAGGATGCGTTTGAGCGAGGTGCCCCTGCTGTTCAGGACCGCCTGCTCGGCGTCGTGCCGGGGCAGGAAGTTGAACGCGGACTCTGCAGCGGTCAGCACTGCGGCAAAGCTAAGGAACACCAGCGCCATGCCGGCGAGGATCAGTGGGGTCACTGAACCGTCTCGGACGGGGCCGCTTTGCCGGTGAAGGCGGTCAGGAGTTCGCGCTGCAGCCCGAACATCTCTTCCTTCTCTTCCGGCTCGGCGTGGTCATAGCCCAGCAGGTGCAGGATGCCGTGCGTGGTCAGCAGCAGCATCTCGTCCTGGGTGGAGTGGCCGGCGTTGCGGGCCTGGACCTCGGCCACCTGGGGGCAGATGGCGATGTCGCCGAGCATGCCCTGCGGCGTCGGCTTGTCCGGCGTGCCCGGGGTCAGCTCGTCCATGGGGACGGAGAGGACGTCGGTGGAGCCTGGCTCGTCCATCAGTTCGAGGTGCAGCTTTTCCATGGCCGGTTCGTCCACGAGCAGGATGGACAGCTCGGCCTGCGGGTGGATGTAAAGGCTTTCGAAGATGAAACGCGACAGCGCCACGAGCCCGGCCTCGTCGACGACGACGCCGGATTCGTTGTTGACCTCAATGCTCATGCGTGTTCTCCCCGCGTTTCCCGGGCGACGGAGTGCTTGACCCGGTTCCTTTGGACTTCGTCCCAGATGCTGTAGGCGTTGACGATATCCCCCACCAGGCGGTGCCGGACGACGTCGGAGGCGTCCAGGATCGAGAAGTTGACGTCCTCGATCCCCTGCAGGATCTCCTCGACAATCCGGAGCCCGGAGCGGGTGCCGAAGGGCAGGTCCACCTGGGTGATGTCGCCGGTGACCACCATCTTGGAGCCGAAGCCCAGACGGGTAAGGAACATCTTCATCTGTTCCGGCGTGGTGTTCTGCGCCTCGTCGAGGATGATGAAGGCATCGTTAAGCGTGCGGCCTCGCATGTAGGCCAGCGGGGCGACTTCGATGGTGCCGGCGGCCATGAGGCGGGGAATGGATTCGGGGTCCATCATGTCGTGCAGGGCGTCATACAGGGGCCGCAGATAGGGGTCGATCTTGTCGCTCAGGGTGCCCGGCAGGAAGCCGAGCCGCTCCCCCGCCTCGACGGCAGGACGGGTCAGGATGATGCGGCTGACTTCCTTCTGCTGCAGGGCCTGGACGGCCTTGGCCATTGCCAGGTAGGTCTTGCCGGTACCGGCCGGACCGATCCCGAAGATCACGGTGTTGGCGTCGATCGCGTCCACATAGTTCTTCTGGTTCAGCGTCTTGGGCCGGATGGTCTTCCCGCGGGTGGAGAGGATGTTGGTGGTCAGCACTTCCACGGGGTTCTGCAGCGACTGGCTGCGCAGCAGGGAGACGAGCTGCTGCAGCACGGCCGGGGTAATGACGGTGCCTCGGGCCACCAGCCCGCGCACCTCGTTGAGCAGGCGCATGATGCGCGGCACGTCGGCGGCTGGACCGCTGATCGCGAGCTCGTTGCCCCGGACATGGAAATCGACGGCGGGGAACTGGTTTTCGATAAACCTTAGGGCTTCGTCATGGCTGCCCAGCGACTGGACCATCTGCTCTGAGTCGTCGAACAAGACCACCTCCGTCCGCAGCCCTGGTAGGGAGTGGGGAAATTCCCCTGCGGTGCGTTCTCGGGCGCTGAACCGGGCCTTGCCGTTCGCTGCTTCAGTCATGGTGTTGGCCCGCGGGCCTCTGGTCCCCTCCAGTATGAATATGGTCTGTCGCCGTGATCCGTACCGACGGCGGTTCGCACCGCCCGCGGCCGGGGTCTACGGGTGCTTCCATCTTACGCCAGCGCGGCGCGGCCGACGCCGGAGGGGATCCGGCGCCGGCGGTTACGGGTAGGCGTTTCCGAAGACGACCCACCCCTCCAGCCAGTGGGCGCCTGTTGCCGGGCACGGCTGTTCCGCGTTGCCGGGTTCCGGCTCACGCTCCGGCTTCGGTTCCGGCTTCGGTTCCCGGTCTGGTTCCGACACGGTCAGGCCGCGCTCTCCAGCGCGCCGGCGCGGGACCCGACGCCCGCGTAGCGTCCCTTGTAAAAGAGCAGGGGCTCAGCGTCGGGGCGGGCGCCCAGGGCGCGGACGGCGCCGACGACGATCGTGTGGTCGCCGCCGTCGTACTCCTGGTGGAGTTCGCAATCCACCCAGGCCAGGGCGTTATCCAGGACTGGGTTGCCCAGCGGAGAGGGAGAATGGCCGACGCCGGCGAACTTGTCCGTCCCCGAGCGCGCGAACTGCCCGGCCAGATGCTGGTGCTCTGCGGCCAGGATGTTCACGGTAAACCGTCCCGCCGCACGCAGCAGCGGCCAGGTGCTCGATGTCCGTGCTGGGCTGAAAGTGACCAGGGCCGGCTCCAGGGACAGGGAGGCGAAGGACTGGCATGTGAAACCAGCCGGCCCGTGCCGGGTTGCTGCGGTGATCACCGTCAGGCCGGTGGCGAAGTGTCCGAGAACGTGGCGGAGTGCCTTCGGGCTGAGGTCAGAATGTTCCGTCATGGCGGGTCCTTTCGAGCGCTGGTAGCCCCAATCAACCACCGCAGACTCGGGTTCCCAAGCCCGGCTGCAACGCACAGTCGCGCAACGACACAACGCGTCACGGACCCGTTGCATGACGTAAGAATTCGGCACCGGGAGTTCGCCGGCCATGGCCGTTAGGCTCGGTTGATGGCAAACCAGGAAAACTTGATGGACGTCAGATCCGCGTACGACACAGTCGCCGAGACCTATTCAGCGGTGATCCCGGATACCAGCTTCGAGGCCCCGCTGGATATGGCCATGATGGACCACTTCATCGCCCACATGCGCGGCACGGCGGACCGGACGGTGATCGACGTCGGATGCGGTGCCGGACGAATGAGCAGTTATCTCGGCCAGGCGGGGCTGAACGCCAGCGGTGTCGACCTGTCGCCCGAAATGGTCCGGATCGCGCAACAACTGCATCCCGGGCTGTTGTTCGAGCTGGGAGAGCTGACGGACCTGCCCCAGGCGGACGCGGCTGCGGACGGTGTCCTCGCCTGGTATTCGATCATCCACTCTCCCCCGACGGCGCTGCCGGCGATTGCTCGCGAGTTCTGGAGGGCGCTCCGCCCTGGCGGTTCGGCGCTCGTCGCCTTCCACGCCGGCAGCGGCCACCGCACGATTGACCGTGCCTACGGACACGACGTCGAGCTCCGGGCGGAACTGCACGCACCCGAGGAGGTGGCGCTCTGGTTCACCGAACAGGGCTTTGTGATGCGCGCCCAGCTGGTGCGTTCACCGAGGGCCAAGGAAAAACATCCACAGGCCGCCATCCTCGTCGACAAACCCTTCGTGGCTTCAACACTTAGTCCTTCATAGGGGACGTTGGCGTGTTCGCAGGGCCGAACCAGCGGTGAACTGCTCTTCACGGGAGTAGTCGAGATAGTGCTTGAGGGAGGGATCGCCGGTTCCCGGCATGGCTCCGGCCGCTGCCGCCTTCACCAGCCAGTCCACCTGATGCGGGATGGTCTGAGCGTATGTCCCCACAGGTTCATAGACGAGGTCAAGGGAGGCCTTGGTGCTCAGTACCAGCGGAGGCCGGAAATCCCACGGGTGGTCACCGAGGCCCGCGGGTGCGCTGTCATCCAGAAGCACCTCTTCCCAGTGGTGGCCCAGGTAGCGGGCAATTGCTGCGGCGATCTGCCGGGCATTCGGCGCATCTGGATCGGCGCTGTTGAGGATCCGTGCCGCGGGCACGGCGGCAACCCGTTCCACGAGGGCCGCCGTGTTCACCGCTGCCGTCGTGTGGTCCGCGCCCTGCCCCGCATGGGCCAGGAACACGGCCGGGCGCCGGTCGAGGACCCGTTTGACGAACATCCATTCCCGGGGCAGGGCCGCGCCCTCACCATGTACCTTGGACGCCCGGATCACCGTCACGGGATGGCCGCTGCCCAGGAGGGTGTTCTCTGCAGCCACCTTGTTGGCGCCATAGCCTTCCCGGGATTGGTAGTCCCCGGTTCCCGGCCGCATGGTCGGATTGTTCTCGAGGATCGGCGCATCAAAGCGGGGCGCTACATCGGAATTGACGTGGTTGCCGGCGGCGTCAACGTACACAGCCTTGCTCGAGAGCATGACGGCCGAGGTCACCGCGGCCAGGTGTGGCAGGAGTTGCCGGGCGTCGGCGTCGGTGTAGCACACCGCGTCCACGAGGAGATCGGCACCACCGGCCATCACCCCTGCCAGTGCGGCGTCGTCACGACGTTCGGCGGCGATAAATCGGGCACCGGCGGCAGCCAGGTCAGCCGGCATCTTGGTCCGGTCCCGGCCCGTCATGTCCACGGCCCAGCCGGCACGGATCAGCCGCCACGCAATAGCGCGGCCGAGAACGCCAGTGCCTCCAAGGATCACAGCCCGTTTCATTGTCCGACTCTAACGGACGGGTGCTTTTGCGGGCGCACCGCCAAAGTAGGGTACTTCCATGTTCATCATTCGCGAAGGGCGCCCAGACGATGTACCGGGCCTTGCGGCACTAAGGGCCACCTGGACGGCGGAACATGACGCCACGCCTATGGACGATCCCGCCTTCGACGCCATCTTCACGGAGTGGATGAATGCCAGTCCCCGAAAGTTTTTTGTGGCCGACTGCGGTGGCGAACTCGTCGGGATGCTCAACCTGGTGATTTTCGAGCGGATGCCCAAACCCGGAACGGAATCGTCCCGGTGGGTCTATCTGGGCAACGCCTACGTGCTTCCGGAGTTTCGGAACGCCGGAATCGGCGGCCGGCTCGTGGAGGCATCGATCCAGTTCGCGCAAGACATCAAGGCCGTACGGATGGTGCTTTCCCCCTCCGACGCTTCACGCGGCTTCTACGCACGGCTTGGTTTCGAACCGGCCGCGGAATTGAACATTCTCAGATTTTGACCCACGGCCGCCAGGCCGATGCGCCGGCTCAGGCACGATGGACACATGGAATTGCAGACTGATCGTCTCCTGCTGCGCGAGTACACCCCGCACGGCAGGTGACCTCAGCCGGTGTTCAGCGTGGCACCTGCCCGGCTAAATGTCGGAGCGGACCATCCGTATTTCAGGTAGTTCCTCCCACTCGGGTGAAAGCAACTTACGCGTCCCATCGGGCTGAAAACCGTTCTTGGCGTAAAAGGCCTGAGCGCGCACGTTGGCCTCAAGGACCCACAGGTAGGCGGGTAAATCGCCGAGGGCGGCCTTCAATAGGGCGACACCGAGCCCAGTGCCATGGGTGCACCTCAGAGTGTAAATGGAGTAAAGCTCAAGTTCGACGGGCAGGTCATCGTCACGTGCCGTACCTGCGTCGGCAAATCCAACTAATTCATTGCTCTCGTCCACGGCGATGATTCGCGGCTGAGTGCTGTCCAGATACGGTCGGCGTTTTTCCACGCGTTCAGGCATGCTGGCACGGCGCGCATCGAAGAACGCCGGGGACAAAAGGTGCCCGTAGCATTCCTCATGGGCCAGGGTGTGCATCCTGACAACGGCATCAGCGTCCTCGACCGCGGCTTGGCGGATCTGATATTCCATCGTCCCAGCCTAACTTTGGCTTGAGGGCTTCCCCGGGTCATTTTTCAGCCGGCCCGCAGAAGGCCACGCCGGTAGGGTGGCGACGCCGTCACCAGCCGCCGCGCGTCGGCGTATGTCCCTTTCGGGCGTCGTCGGGCATTGCCATTTCGGCCCGCAGGCCCAGGAGCCGGATCGGACGGTCTGCTTCGATTCCGGCTGCGAGGTCCAACGCCTGCGCGAGGATTTCGTCCCGGTCGAATGTCTCGGGAAGCTTCCTCGCGTGGGTCTTGGTGACGAACGGCGCGTACCGGACCTTGAGCGTCAGCCCAACCACGGGCCGACCTTCGGCCACAACATCCTCCAGGACGCGCGCTGTCAACTCCCTCACGGCGTCGTCGACCTGGGCGGGTTCGGTCAGGTCGCGCTGGAAGGTGGTCTCCCGGCTATGCCCGCGGGCAACCCACGGGGTGTCGTCCACAACGCTGGCGCCGTCCCCGCGTCCGAGCTCCGCGTACCAAGGTCCCATCCTGGGGCCGAACTCCGGGACCAGGTCCTGGGGGTCGGACGCGGCTAGCTCGGCCACTGTGTTGATGCCGAGTTTGGCCAGTCTGCCCGACACCTTGGTTCCGACGCCCCAGAGCTCCTTGGTGGGCCGACTGCCCATGACGTCGAGCCAGTTCGCGGCAGTGAGACGGAAGACGCCGGCCGGCTTGCCGAAACCGGTGGCGACCTTGGCTCGTACCAGGGTGTCGCCGATCCCCACGCTGCAGTGCAGCTGCGTTCGCTCCAGGACAGCGGCCTGCACCTGCCGGGCGTAGGCTTCCGGATTCTCTGTCTCGGTGCCTACGAAAGCTTCATCCCACCCGAGGACCTGCACGGTGGCGCCGGGCTGCGCGCGCAGGGTGGCCATGACCGTTTCAGACGCCGCGAGGTAAGCTTCCTGATCGACGGGCAGGATCACAGCGTCGGGCACTTTCCGGGCCGCAATGCGTAAGGGCATTCCGGAACCCACGCCGAACGCCCTCGCTTCGTAGGATGCCGTCGACACCACGGCGCGTTCCGTGGGGTCGCCCCGACCGCCGACAATGATCGGCTTGCCTGCAAGCTCCGGCCGCCGGAGCACTTCGACCGCCGCGATGAACTGGTCGAGATCGACGTGCAGCACCCATGGGATTCCGCTCACGGCACCAGTGTGCCCTAAAGATCCCTTGCAGGCATCGGCTCTCCACCAAGCCTGGCCGGACTCACCGTCGTCAACGTGCCCTTCCGTGCCCGGCGCTGCTGCGTACCGAAGTGCTTGGAGACCGGGTGCGGACAGCGTTGGGCGCAAAAACCGACGATCTGGAAAGTGTCGAACTCCTGGCGCTGACGCCCTACGCTGACCTCCCAGCAGCGGCGGGGAAACGACTCCGCCTCCGCGATGGGCGGGCCAATGCACTGATACACCTGGTGCTGCGTCCCCTCGCCCGGACCACGTCTGTGCAAGGAACCACAAGCGGACGCCATTAGGTATCAACTTTGTATCGGCCTCATATCGTTCCCGTTGCAGTTCCGGCGCCAGGGCCCAAACGCGGCTGCCGCGCCGCGCCCGTGTGCCATGCTGGAATCCGGCTGTCCCGGGATCGCCAGGCCGGCCTCCGGCCGGTGAGCGATCGGGCGGCCGTCAGCGGCCGGCGACGGCTACAAACGGATCATCACCGCGGAACGCGGGGCGTAAGAAGGGACAGCGGCATCAGGAAGCGTGGAGTTCAGCAGCCATCGGCGGGGCGCGTCCGCCGCGTCGCGCTGGCGTTGGCGCTGCCTGCCGTGCTCGTCCTGTCCGGCTGTGTGGCGACGCCGCAGAGCGGCATCACAAATTCCAGCAGCCCATCAGAGCTCATTCCCGCCCCGGCGTCGGGCGCCCCCACCACGAGCGCACCGCTCGAGACTGCCCAGACGTCGAACAAGGCTCCGGTGTATTGGATCGGCCGCGGCAACGACAACGCGTTTCTATACCGCGAGTTCCGCGACGTTCCGGATCAGGACAATCCCGTCACCCGCGCCCTGCGGGTCATGATGTCGCAGAAGCCATTGGACCCGGATTTTTTCACGCCCTGGCAAAATCCGAAGAAGCTGGCGACGTCGATTTCCGGCAAGAACGTCATCACGGTGGATGTCTCCGCTGATGCCTTCAACAGCAACGTGGATGCGGCCATGGCCGAGCGCGCCATCCAGCAGCTCGTCTACACGGCGACAGCTGCCGCGGCCAGCGCCGGCCTCATCGATGCCGGACAGCAGGTCCAGGTGGTTGTGCTGGTGGACGGTCACACCGACTACGTCGCCTTCAACCATGTCCGCCTGGGCGAGCCGACGTCCCGCAGCGCCGGGATGGTGGCACCAGTGTGGATCATTGATCCGCAGGAGGGCACGTCCGTGGCCGACGGTTCGGTCAAGATCAGTGGCCGCAGCACCGTCCAGGGCGGAAAGCTCCGCTGGGCGATCCTCAAGGTTGACGGCGACGGCGACAACGCCAAGACCGCGTATCTCAACGGCAGCGCCACGGCCTCGGCCGATGCAGCCCGGCCCGGGCTGTTCACCTTGTCCGTGAACCTCGGCCCGGGCAATTACGAGGTCCGGGTGTCCCAGGTGGACGCATCCGACAGCGCCAAGGAAGTATTCCAGGACACCCGCGGGTTCACGGTCAAATAGAAGTCACCTGGACAAGGCGTCACGTCAGCTGCGGCGACGGCTGCCGCAGGTCACCAACGGCCGAGGATGTCGCTGGCCAGCACAGTGGCGGCGGGCCCGGCCGTGGACGAACGCAGCACATGGTGCCCCAAAAGAGCCGTAACCGCGCCGGCGTCGCAAAGCCGGGTCACCTCCCGCGGGCTGATGCCGCCTTCCGGACCCACGATCAGCAGGACCTCACGGGA
This sequence comes from Arthrobacter sp. I3, assembly GCF_000520575.1. Lineage (NCBI taxonomy): Bacteria > Bacillati > Actinomycetota > Actinomycetes > Micrococcales > Micrococcaceae > Arthrobacter > Arthrobacter sp. I3. Next base: position 14,279 of record NZ_KI914927.1, on the reverse strand, counting down.
TCCGGCATCGTCTGCCACAACCTCGCCGGGCCCATCACTTTCCAGCCAGGCCTCGAGTACCTGCCGGAGCGGGCGCACGGCGTCTTCGTGCAGGATGACGGCGAGGTCTGCCGCCGCTACGGCCGCCTGCAGCCCGGCGCCGTCGACGGCGGCCCGGACCTCGGGAATCCATGCCCGGCGCGCCTGCTTGGCAGCTGCCGTCACCACCGACTGCCACTTGGCATGCGCCTTCGCCGCCCGCTCGGCCTTCCACCGCACAATGGACCGCTCGGCCTGCCAGGGAATGACGGCGTCGATGCCCAACTCGGTCGCGGTCTCGGCCGCCAGTTCATCGCGGTCGCCCTTGGCCAGGGCCTGGACCAGGACCAGCCGTGTTGCGGGCCGTGGTTCCTCAGCCAGGTCCACGCATTCGACGGTCAGCTCCCCGGCAGCGACGGCTGTCACGGTGCCGGTCAGGCGCTTGCCGGCACCGTCCGCGATGTCGACGGCTTCGCCCACCCCGATCCGTTTGACGGTGACGGCGTGGCGGGCCTCGGTGCCCCCGAGGACGAAGGCCGAGCCGGGGACCTGCTGGTTCAGGGTGCCTGGGGCGGTGAAGAAGACCGGGTTACTCACCGCTACAGGTTACCGAGCCGGTCCCGCAGTTTGGCGAAGACGCCGCCGCTGGCCGCAAGCTTTCCTTCCGTGAGGTGCTCGCCACGGTGCTTGGCCAGCTGGCGGAGAAGTTCCTCCTGGACGTGATCGAGCTTGACCGGCGTTTCCACCTGCAGGTGCACCTTCAGATCGCCGCGGCCGTGGCCGCGCAGGTGCGTGACGCCGAGACCGCGAAGGGTGATGATCTCGCCGGACTGGGTGCCGGCCTTGACGTCGATTTCCTGCTGTCCGTCGAAGGTGTCGAGGGATATTTCGGTGCCGAGGGCGGCCGCCGTCATGGGAATGTTGAGGCTCGCGTGGAGGTCATCGCCCTCGCGCACGTAAGTGGCGTCGTTGTTGACCCTGATCTCCACGTACAGGTCCCCGGCGGGGCCGCCGGCGGGGCCGGCCTCGCCCTGGCCGGACAGCTGGATGCGGGTGCCGGTGGCCACGCCGGCCGGGACCTTGACGGTCAGGGAGCGGCGGCTGCGGATCCGGCCCTGGCCGCTGCATTCGTTGCACGGGTCCTTGATGACGGTGCCGAAGCCCTCGCAAGACCCGCAGGGGGCGGACGTCATGACCTGGCCCAGGATGGACCGCACGGCGCGCTGGACCTGACCGCTGCCGCCACAGATGTCGCAGCGGACCGGGTGGGTGCCCTCCCGGCAGCAGGATCCCTCGCAGGTGGGGCAGATGACGGCCGTGTCGACCTCGAGCTTTTTGTTCACGCCGAACACCGCATCGCGGAGGTCGATCCGGACGCTGATCAGCGCGTCCTGGCCGCGGCGGACCCGGGACGCCGGGCCGCCCTGGCCGCCACCGGCGCCGAAGAAGGTCTCGAAGATGTCCTGGAAGGCGAACCCCTGGCCCGAGTAGCTGCCGCCGCCGAACCCGTTGTCGGTGCCGTTCTCATTGCCGGTGGTGTCATAGACCCGGCGCTTCTGCGGATCGGAGAGGACCTCGTAGGCGTGCGTGACGGCCTTGAACCTGTCCGAGGCGTCCTCCCCGGGGTTCACATCCGGGTGCAGGGTCCGGGCCAGTTTCCGGTATGCCTTCTTGATCTCCTCCCCCGATGCGTCGCGGGAGACTCCAAGAACGTCGTAGTGGCTGCTCAAAGTGTGTATCTCTTCCTTGTTGTACTGCCTGTGGGGCACTGCCTGTGGGGCAAGAAGTCGTATTCGGTCCCGGGCCTGTCAGGGCCCCAGGATCCTCGAAAGGTAGCGGGCCACCGCTCGGACGGCGGCCATGGTGGTGGGATAGTCCATCCGGGTGGGCCCAAGCACTCCGACCTTGGCCGTGGCGTCCGGCCCGTAGGCGGTGGCCACGACCGAGGCCTCGGCGAGACCGTCGTAGGGATTTTCCCGGCCGATGCTGACGGTCACGCCGCGCGGGTCTTCGGCCATTTCGCTGAGCAGGCGGAGCATGACCACCTGTTCCTCGAGGGCCTCCAGCACGGGGCCGATGCTGAGCGGGAAGTCCACATTGGAGCGGGCCAGGTTAGCGGTGCCGGCCATGACCATGCGCTCTTCACGGCTGCTCGTAGCCAGGGCCTCAAGGCCGCGGGCCAGCGCCTGGGCTGCTCCGCGCCGCGCGGGCGGGCCACCGGCAATGACGGCGGGCAGCAGCTGCGGCATCAGGCTCAGCGGCTTACCGGAGAGGCTGGCCAGAAAACTGGTCCGCAATTCCGCCAGCGCGTCGTCGGGAATGTCCTGCCCGACGTCGATCACGCGCTGCTCCACCTTGCCGGTGTCCGCGATCAGAACCGCCAGCACTTTCCGGGGCGCCAGCAGCACGAACTCGATGTGCCGCACCCGGGCGCGGCTGAGCAGCGGATACTGCACGACGGCGACCTGGTTGGTCAGGTGCGAGAGGAGCCTCACGGTCCGGTCAAGGATGTCGTCGAGGTCCTCGGATCCTTCCAGCAGCGCCTGGATGGCCCGGCGCTCGGCCGGCGACAATGGCTTCACCGCTGAGATCTGGTCGACGAACAGCCGGTAGCCCTTGTCAGTGGGGATCCGGCCGGCACTCGTGTGCGGTGCCGTGATCAGGCCCTCGTCTTCCAGCGCCGCCATGTCATTTCGGATTGTGGCGCTCGAGACGCCGAGATGGTGCCGTTCAACGAGCGCTTTGGAACCAACGGGCTCACGCGAATGGACGTAGTCCTCCACGATGGCGCGCAGCACTTCGAGTTTGCGCGGTTCGCTCACGCTCCACCTCCAATCGACTGTCCCGCAGTCGGTGCCACCCCCCTCGTCCGGTCCGGGTCCACAAATGGTGCATGGACGGCCCGCCACAGGACAAGGGTTAGCACTCGACATGCCTAAGTGCTAACCAGTCTAATATGAGTCGCCGCGTTGTTAGCATTGGATTCGCTCCAGGCGTCGCCCGCGGGAACGCGATTCCCGTCACGTCGGCGCCGAGACCGTGGCAGCCGCTGCCGTTGCCGCGCCGTCGCGGTCCGGTTCCGGCCCCCGGAGAGTTCCACCGACCGCCGTACATTCCGAGTGCAAAGTAAGCGTGTAGAGATGTCGTACCAGAACTGGGGACCCCAGGACCTGTCCGCCCCCGCCAAGACCCAGTTGCCGGAAGTCCCGGTGGAACGCGGGATGGTCCTCGAGGAGGTCCAGTCCGGCTGGGTGGGCGCCGTCACCCGGGTGGAGAAATCCGGCGGCATGCACGTGGTGGCGCTGGAGGACCGGCGGGGCAAGTCGCGGTCCTTCCGCCTCGGCTTCGGCTTCCTCTTGGACGGCCAGCCCATCCGCCTGATGCCGCCGGCCCCGAAGAAAACCGCCCCGGCCGCCGGTGCCGGCCGCACGGCGTCGGGCTCGGTGCGGGTGGCGGGACAGCGTGCACAGGTGGCCAAGGCCAGCCGCATCTGGGTGGAAGGAAAGCACGACGCCGAACTGGTGGAGAAAGTGTGGGGCGATGACCTCAGGGTGGAGGGCATCGTCGTCGAGCCCCTGCACGGCATTGACGACCTCGCGGCCGCCGTGGCGGACTTCGGCCCGGGCCCTGGCCGGCGCCTCGGCGTGCTGGTAGACCACTTGGTGGCCGACTCCAAGGAGTCGCGGATCGCCGACGCCGTCATGGCCTCACCGGGCGCCGCCGGCAACGTCCTGATTGTGGGGCACCCTTACGTGGACGTGTGGCAGGCCATCCGGCCCGCGGTCCTGGGGATCGAGCAGTGGCCCGTGATCCCCCGCGGCACGGACTGGAAGACCGGGATCCTGATGGCTTTCGGCTGGCCCCACTCCACAAAGGAGGACATCGGCCTCGGCTGGCAGAAACTCCTGGGGGCTGTCCGCAGCTACGCTGATCTGGAGGCGTCGCTGCTCGGCCGCGTGGAAGAGGTCATTGACTTCCTCACCGTGCCCTAGTCCGCCGCGGCGGCCGCCCCTGATCTCCATTTCCGGGCCCGAGCAAGTATTCTTGAAACGGCGGCCGCGCTTCCGGTGCGGTCCCGGCTATTTCAGGCACAACCCAGGCAGCAACGCATCACCGCAATCCGAAGGGCTACACCGTGGCAGATAACGCACGCGAACACACGGGCAATCAGGCTGGCCATGGCCAGCCCCCGTACCATGGCGTTCCGGCAAACGCGCTGCCGCTGACGGCCAGCGAGGACCGCCAGTGGGCCACGCTCGCGCACTTCGGCGGCATCCTGGGCTGCGTGCCGTCGCTGCTGATCTACCTCATCTTCAAGGACCGCGGCCCGTTCACGGCACAGGAATCCAAGGAAGCCCTCAATTTCACGCTGCCGCCGACGCTCGCCGCAGTGCTGGCCAATTTGCTGGTCTTCATCCCGGTGGTGGGCAACCTCTTCGCCGTGCTCGCCACGGTGATCTGGATCGCCGTGACGTGCTTCTCGGTGGCGGCCGGCATCCACGTCAACCGCGGCCAGCCGCACCGTTACGAGTTCAACCTGCGCTGGATCAAATAGCCGGCCCGGACCCAAGCAAGAGAGCCGGCCGCCGCCCGTCAGGGGCAGCGGCCGGCTCTCTTTTGTGCGGCAGGGTGTTGTGGCCGCTGATGCGGCAGCCAACTTGTGGAGGCTTTGCCGGGCAGACTAGTCCGGCAGGATCCTGCGGACGACGGCGTCAGCCAGCAGCCGCCCCTTAAGCGTGAGAATGAGGCGGCCTTTGAAAGCCGCCGCGGGGTCCACGAGGCCGTCCGCGATCAGCCCTGCGACAGCGTGCCTGCCGGTGTCCCCCAGGCCCCCGAGGCTTGGGATGTCGAGTCCGGAATTGAGCCGGGCCTCGAGCATGACCCGTTCCACGTTGCGGGTTTCGGAGTCCAGCGTTTCGCGTCCGGCGGCGGGTGAAGCGCCGGCGCCGAGGCGGTTGGCGTAGGCGGTGGGGTGCTTGACGTTCCACCAGCGGACGCCGCCCACGTGCGAGTGTGCCCCGGGCCCGATGCCCCACCAGTCGTCCCCGCGCCAGTAGGCGAGGTTGTGCCGGCAGGCCTGTTCGGGGGTGCGGGACCAGTTGCTGACCTCGTACCAGTTGAGCCCGGCGGCGGAAATCAGTTCGTCGGCGAGTTCGTACTTGGCGGCGTGGTCGTCGTCGTCGATTTCCGGCACTTCGCCACGGCGGATCTGCGCGGCAAGCTTGGTGCCGTCTTCAACGATCAGGGCATAGGCGCTGATGTGGTCGGGGGCGTAGGACAGTGCGGTCTCGAGCGAGTAGCGCCAGTCCTCCAGCGACTCCCCCGGCGTCCCGTATATGAGGTCGAGGCTGACCGAGAGCCCGGCATTACGCGCCCACTGCACCACCTCGGGCACCCGGCTGGGCGTGTGGGTGCGGTCCAGGACCTTCAGGACGTGCGGTACGGCCGACTGCATGCCGAACGAAACGCGGGTGAACCCGGCGTCGGCCAGCAGCTGCAGGGATGCGGGCGTGACGGAATCGGGGTTCGCCTCGGTGGTCACCTCGGCGCCGGGCTGCAGTCCCCAGGCGTCGATCGCGGCGGTGAGGATGCGCGCCAGGTCCTCCGCCGGCAGCAGCGTGGGGGTTCCGCCGCCGAAGAAAACCGTGCTGAGGGGACGGTCGGGCAGGCCGCTGCCCTTCAGGGCCGCGGCGGCGAACTCCACTTCCGCGATCGCGGTGGCGGCGTAGGCGTCCTGGGAGGCCCCGCCGCCCAGCTCGGTGGCGGTGTAGGTGTTGAAATCGCAGTACCCGCAGCGGACCGCGCAGAACGGGATGTGCACGTACAGCCCAAAAGCGCGCTGATCGGCGCCCTCGCCCGCCTGGGCGGGCAGCAGCCCGTCTGCCGGCGCCGGGTCGCCCAGGGGAAGAACGCTAGGCACGGGCCCGGCCTGCCGATACTGCAGCAACAGTCATTACCTGCACCGTTACTTCTTGGCCTTGTCCTTGGACTCGTCCGTTGTCAGCGCGGCGATGAAAGCCTCCTGCGGCACCTCGACGCGGCCCACCATCTTCATGCGCTTCTTGCCTTCCTTCTGCTTTTCCAGCAGCTTGCGCTTTCGGGTGATGTCACCGCCGTAGCACTTGGCAAGGACGTCCTTGCGGATGGCGCGGATGCTTTCGCGGGCGATGATCCTGGAGCCGATGGCGGCCTGGATGGGCACCTCGAACTGCTGGCGCGGGATGAGTTCGCGCAGCTTGCCGGTCATCATCACGCCGTAGGCGTAGGCCTTGTCGCGGTGGGTGATGGCGGAGAACGCATCAACCTGCTCGCCCTGGAGCATGATGTCCACCTTGACCAGGTCGGCCACCTGCTCGCCGTCGGCCTTCCAGTCCAGTGACCCGTAGCCGCGGGTCTTGGATTTGAGGATGTCGAAGAAATCGAAGACGATTTCGGCCAGCGGCAGGCGGTAGCGGATTTCCACCCGGTCCTCGGAGAGGTAGTCCATGCCGCCCATGACGCCGCGGCGGCTCTGGCACAGCTCCATGATGGCGCCGACAAACTCGTTCGGCGCAAGGATAGTAGCGGACACCATCGGCTCACGGACCTCAGCGATCTTGCCGGTGGGGTATTCGCTGGGGTTGGTGACGTGGACGACCTTCTTGTCCTCCAGCGTGACCTCGTATTCGACGTTGGGCGCGGTTGAAATGAGGTCCAGGTTGTATTCGCGTTCGAGCCGCTCGCGGGTGATTTCCAGGTGCAGCAGGCCCAGGAATCCCACGCGGAAGCCGAAGCCCAGCGCGGCGGACGTTTCGGGCTCGTACACCAGTGCGGCGTCGTTGAGCATCAGCTTCTCCAGCGCATCGCGGAGCACCGGATAGTCCGTGCCATCGAGCGGATACAGGCCGGAGAAGACCATCGGCTTGGCGTCCGCGTAGCCGGGGAGGGACTCCGTGGCGGGCTTGGCCAGGTTGGTGACGGTGTCGCCCACCTTGGACAGGCGGACGTCCTTCACACCGGTGATGAGGTAGCCGACCTCGCCGACGCCAAGGCCCTTGGAGGGGGTGGGTTCCGGGGAGCTCACACCAATCTCAAGGAGCTCGTGCGTGGCACGGGTGGACATCATCTGGATGCGTTCACGCGGGTGCAGCATGCCGTCGACGACGCGGACGTAGGTGACCACACCGCGGTAGGTGTCGTAGACCGAGTCGAAGATCATGGCCCGGGCGGGGGCGTTCGGGTCGCCCACCGGTGCCGGCAGGTCGCGGACGATCTTGTCCAGCAGGACCTCGACGCCCATGCCGGTCTTGCCGGAGACGCGGAGCACGTCGTCGGGGTCGCCGCCGATCAGGTTGGCGAGTTCCGCCGCGTATTTCTCGGGCTGGGCTGCCGGGAGGTCGATCTTGTTCAGGACCGGGATGATGGTGAGGTTGTTTTCCATCGCCAGGTAGAGGTTGGCGAGGGTCTGGGCCTCGATGCCCTGGGCTGCGTCCACCAGCAGGATCGCGCCTTCGCAGGCCGCGAGCGAACGAGAGACCTCGTACGTGAAGTCGACGTGCCCGGGGGTGTCGATCATGTTCAGCGCGTAGCTGGTGCCGTCGAGTTCCCAGGGCATGCGGACGGCCTGGGATTTGATGGTGATGCCGCGTTCGCGCTCAATGTCCATGCGGTCCAGGTACTGGGCCTTCATGTCACGGGACTGGACAACACCGGTGAACTGGAGCATCCGGTCGGCCAGTGTGGATTTGCCGTGGTCAATGTGCGCAATGATGCAGAAGTTCCGGATGATGGCCGGATCTGTTGCGGCGGGCACCGGGGCGGTGCGGGCCATGGGAGACACGCAGGGTCCTTACTGTTGGCATTACTGTTGGCTTTTCCACGGCTCGGTGCGGATGCTCGTATGCCATCCTGCGACGTGGCGCATTTCTGTCCCTATAGTCTCCCACGTCCGGGCCAGTGGCAGTGCATCCCTGCGTTGCGTTGCGCGCTGCCCCGGGTCCGGTGGACTCTCGGC
>NZ_KI914927.1:0-6168 GCF_000520575.1 Arthrobacter sp. I3 | reverse complement strand
GCCGATCTGGCCTCGGTTCCACGCGCGGTTGGCCCCCGGATCTGGCTGCGTGCTGCGCCGTTCCTGGGTCCGCCCCCGCCTGGCCGCCAGCCGACTACGGCCACCCTCTGCCCCACCTCTCCCCCGCTCTTTCCCTGCCCTTTCTCTGCAGGGGTTGCCGGTATGGTTTCCCCATGGCTTGGAACTTACGATCGATCAGCGGCGCGGTCCGCGATGCCCTGCGCTTCCTGGATAAACTTGGCGGCTCCGCACCGGGAACCACCCGTGGGCCGGCGGCAAAACCCGCCCGAAAGCCTGCGGCGAAGCGGCGGCCGGGCCAGGCGCGCCCCGGCACCCCGGCCCGCTCCACAGGCGGCGCCCCGGCCGCCGGACTGACCGGAACATATCCCGGCGACTTCCGGGGGCGGGCCGCCGTCCGCTATGCCCCCGCACCCAACGGCCTGCCCGAGCCCGGCGAAATCGTCTGGACCTGGGTGCCCTACGAAGAGGACTACTCCCAGGGCAAGGACCGCCCGGTGCTGCTGGTGGGCACCAGCGGCCGGTATTTATTGGGCCTGATGCTGACGAGCAAGGACCACGACGGCGACTCCCGCCGGTCGGATGACTACGTGGACATCGGCACGGGACCCTGGGACCGCCAGTGGCGGCCCAGCGAAGCGAAGCTGGACCGGGTTCTGCAGATCAACGCGAAGGACATCCGGCGCGAAGGAGCGATCCTGGACGCAGGCCGCTTCAACCACATCGCGGCCGCGCTGCGGCAGCGGCACGGCTGGAGCTGACCCGGCGGACGCCGTGCGCGGCGGCGAATCGCCACCCGCACTCGTGCCTGCACGTTGATCTCTGCTATTATTTACAGCTGTGTGTCCGTGCAGGTCGACGGCCACAGATGGTTGGTCGCCATAGGTATCCCCACGCCGCTCAGTCAATGGCCAATCTGAAAGCCCTCTAGACCATTTTCCGCATTGAAAAAGAGAGTTCACACGTGGCTAATATCAAGTCCCAGAAGAAGCGCATCCTGACCAACGAAAAGGCTCGCCTGCGCAACAACGCAGTCAAGTCCGAGCTGAAGACGGCCATCCGCGCCGTCAACACCGCCGTTGAGTCCACCGACAAGGATGCTGCGGCTGTTGCACTGCTTTCTGCCAGCCGCAAGCTGGACAAAGCCGTCAGCAAGGGTGTTCTCCACAAGAACAACGCTGCAAACCGCAAGTCGGCCATCTCCAAGAAGGTCAACGCGCTCTAAGGTTTCCAGTTCACTTGAACTGATGATTGTGGCCGGCACCCCATGGGTGCCGGCCACATCCAGTTAAGCCGGTTCCGCAATGGGCCGACTCCGCACCCGTTCTCGTACGACTCCGGTACGCCGCCGGCTGCCCGCAGCCGGGTCCGCGCCGGCAGGGCCGACACGCCGCACCTGGGTTCGAACGCGGGTGTCAGGAACTCCTGGCCGAGGTGGCAATCACCGTTACCGCATGTTCCACCGCATAGACAGGATCCCGGGAGAGGCCCTTGACCTGGGCGTCGGCCTCGGCGGTGACCTGGATGGAGCGGACCAGCCCCTCGGGCGTCCAGCGCCGGACTTCCCGCTGGGCCTGTTCGACGAGCCAAGGCTGCATACCCAGTTGCTTGGCGATCTGCGACGACGACCCCTGCGCGCCGGCCACCTTGGCCAGGGAGCGCAACTTCGACGCCAGGGCAGCCACGATCGGCACCGGGTCCGCGCCGGTGGCCAGGGCGTGGCGAAGTGTGGAGAGGGCCAGCGGGCCGTTGCCGGCCATCGCGGCGTCGGCGACCTTGAAACCCGTTGCCTCGACCCGGCCGCCGTAGTACTTGTCCACCATGGCCGCGTCCACGCCGGTGGTGGCGTCAGCGATCAGCTGGCTGCAGGCGGCGGCGAGTTCCGCGAGCTGCGCGCCAACCGCATTGACCAGGGCGTGCACGGCGTCGGGGTCGATACGCCGGGAGGCCGCCCGGAACTCGGCCGTGACGAAGGCAATCTTCTCGGCGTCTTTCTTGAGCGGCTGGCAGTCAACAACGGGCCAGCCCGCGGCCTTGATGGCGTCCAGCAGCTTCTTGCCGCGGACTCCCCCGCCGTGGCGGAGCACCAGGAAGGCCTCCGGTTCCGGCTGGACCACATACTTCAGGGCATCGGCGAGGAAGGCATCGTTCATCGCCTCGAGCCCGTCGACCTCGATGAGCTTTTGTTCGCCGAACAGCGAAGGGCTGACGTTCATGGCCAGGGACCCGGCCGTGTAGCTGCCGGCATTGAGCCGCGTAATTTCGACGTCGGGCGCCACCGCGCGGACCTGCGCGCGGATACGGTCCATGGCCCGGGCACCTATGTAGTCTTCCGGACCGCCCACCAGGACGACGGCAGCAGGTGTCACATCACGCCAGGTGGCGGTGTTCGACGCCGAGGTCCTGGGCCGTTGGGTCTGGGCAGCAGCCACTCGTGATTCCTCCCGGAAGTTGGTTTGCGGACTCTAAGCGTCCCACGCCCGGACCGGTGCTCCAAGCCGCGGCTGACGGCCCGCCGGCCGGCTGACCGTGCCGCCGAATGCGGCCGTCCGTCGAGGACGGCGACCACCCGCGCGTGTGCCGCGAGAACGCCACGGGCGGCCGCGGCCGGGTGCAGGGCGAGCCATGCTGCCGCCAGCACAGTCGCGGAAAAGATTCCCATGGTGGCTGCACCGAAGGCCCCTTCCGGCCAGGGCAGGGCGGCGCCCGGGAGTGCCGCGAACAACCGGGCGACCCCCGCCACCGCGCCAGCGAAGGCAGCAGCGGCGGCCATGAGGAGGCCCGCTGCGGCCGGGAGAGCGGGCAGGAGCACCACGGCGGCCGTGCCGAGGAGTGTAACTGGCGCCACGAGTGCTGCGGCGGCCACATTCGCGGGCAGCGTGTAGGTGCCGAACTGCGGCTGCAACAACACGATCGCCGGGGCGCAGAAGAGCTGGGCGGACAGGGGCACGGCGACGCCGGCTGCAGCCCAGCGCGGCACCGAAGGTGGCAGCCAGTCCATGATGCGGCGTCCGGCGACCACGATTCCCAGCGTGGCCAGGACCGAGAGCAGGAATCCGAAGCTGGCAGCCAGGACCGGCTGCGCCAGCAGCAGGCCGATAACGGCAACACAGAGCAGGCTGAGTCCGCGCCCCGCCCGGCCAAAAGCTACTGACGCGAGGCCGATGCTGCCCATGAGTGCGGCCCGCAGCACACTCGGATCCGGTCCCACCATGAGGACGAACAGCGCCAGCCCCGCGAGACTGGCCGCGGCCGCTGCCGCGCGCGGAAGGCGGAGCGTGCGGGCGGCGAGCAGCAGCGTCCCGAGGATCAGGCTGCAGTTGGCCCCGCTGACGGCGGTCAGGTGCGTCATCCCGACGGTCTTCATGGCGGCTTCCAACTCGGGGTCCAGGGCGCTGGTGTCGCCGGTGACCATGCCGGGCAGCAGCCCGCCGGCGTCGCCCCCGAACCGTGCCGCCGCGGCGGTGAAGGCGCGGCGAAGCTCCCCGGGACCCTGCTGCCAGGGCCCGGATCCCCGCAACAGCGTTGGAGCCGACGTCGCTGCCAGGAGTCCTGCCTCCGGCTCCCCTGGCGCGGAGGGACGGAGTTTGCCTGTGGCGCGCAGGTGCTGGCCCGGAACGGCGACTCCCCACGTGGCCCCGCCCATGACGACGAACCGCGCGTCCCCGGCGACCCTGTGGCCACCGAAGGTCATCGCCGTCAGGATCACGGGAACTGCCCAGCGGTCCGGCAGGCCACCGGCACCGGGAATCCTGAGCCTTCGGGGGGCGCCTGCAATTTCCAGTTCCGCGACGACGGCCGCACGGGCGGCCACAGCTTCAGCGATGGCGCCGTCGTGCCGCCGGGAGGCCTCGACGGCGGCGTGCGAGCCTGCCGCGAGGGACAGCAACAGCGCCACAGCCACTGTGGCGCGAATGCTGCGCGGAACCGCCTGCCCGGCACTGCGGCCGCGCCCGTGGCCACACCGCCCACTCCTGGCGCCCCGCTCCCTCGCCGGGCGGGGGCCAGAACGGCCGAGGATGACGCGACCGGCCAAGAAGAACATGCCTGCGGCCGCCGCCAGCGTCGTGCAGAGACCGGCCAGCCCTGCAGGGGGCAGCCAGTTTCCGGCAACGGCGGTCCCCCAGACAAGGAGCGCCGGGAGAACCAGACGAACGTCCGTCCGCCGTGTCCGTTCGCTCGGGCGCTGACGCGCGGAGGTGTAGCGCGCGGGTTTGCCCGATCCGCGGATCCGCCCGGAGGCCACCGGTTCCTCGTGCTCCGCACGCGCCGGGGAATCGACTGCCGCATCGACGTAGCGCTGCCAGCGGCTCTGTGGGACCGCCACAGAACCCGGCGGGCCGGTCCGATCCACGCCACGCCGTGCAGTGCCAGGCTGTGCAGTGCCGGGCTTTTCGATCTCAGGATTTGCCACGTCAGATACCCACCAATGGGAGCAGGGCCTCAAGCAGCTTCGGACCGATCCCGTCGACGGCGTCGAGCTCCTGCACTGTCTTGAACCGCCCGTGCTGCTGGCGCCAATCCACGATCCGCTGCGCCAGCACCGGCCCGACGCGCGGGAGGGTCCCGAGTTCCTCGAGGCCGGCGGTGTTGAGGTTGACCTTCCCGCCCCCGCCGACTGGCCCCGTGCCGCCCCTACCGGACCCGGGCGCAGGTGAGCCGTCCATGGGCGCATCCGCCTGACCCGGTTCGCCGCGGATGGGCACCAGGACCTTCTGCCCATCCTCCAGCACGGCGGCCAGGTTGAGCCGGTCCGGATCCCCGAGAACCGTGGGCCCGCCCGCCGCTGCAATCGCCTCATGCAGCCGGCTTCCCGCCGGCAGTTGAACCACCCCTGGGCTGGCCACGGCACCGGCAACATGGACCTCGATGCTTTCCGGCTCCGCGGTGGCATCATCTCCCGGCGGCGCGGTTGACCCGCCATCCGCCGGATCGGGTGCTTCCTCGGCGGCCGGGGCGGAGTCGCTAAGAGCCACCACCTGCGAGCCGCCGGTCCCGGCCTGCCACCAGAAGCAGCCGCCCAGGACCACGGCAAGGACGCCCAGCAGGGCAGCAGCCTTGACCCCTGTCCTGGCCCGAAATCGCATAGCCAGCGCCTGTCGTCCTGCCCGGCGGTACCCGCGGGTTTCATCCGCAAGGTGTGAAGTGCCGCCCCCTACGCGCCGTCCAGCAGCGAGGACGGCATCAGCTGCCCGGACCGGGACAGGGCTGCCTGGCGCCGGAACCTGCAACTCCAACAGCCCCGCTGAGTCGCCTGGTTCCCGGCCCGGATCCGCGGATTCGCCCGGATCCGCAGCATCTTCCGCACTCCGGGCAGCCCAGCGCGTTGCTGCCAGGCGTTCGCGGGCAACCCTGACGCCTGTGGCGGATTCAGTTCCCGGGTTGCGGCGTGGCATGGAACGACTCTAGGCAGCCCTTACCCCCGCTGATACCGGGGACCGGGCGTATGTGGAAATACCTGCGTAATACGCGTAGATCCGCGGCATCAGGCAAGTATTCCCTACGCTGGTGCCCGCCCGGACCCGGTGGTAACGTCTGCATCCAATCGAGAAGACTTTGCCGGCTGGGGGCAACCCTGATCGCCTGGATGTAAATGTCAGGCGTCGAAAGCTGGTGTGCAATGAAGTGGTTGTTTGGGTCCGCGGCGGTGCTGGCGCTTGGCGGCACCGTGCTGCCAGCCCCGCCGGTCGTGGCAGACACTACGCAAGCCACCTCAACCCAGGTGGTCAAGTTTTCTTTGGAAAGCAGTTTCTGCCCTCAGCACGGTCTGTACGGCATAGCGCATGTTTCGGTCGACGGCACGGCAGGAATGACTGCCGACCAGAATTTCATCTGGACCACCCAAACAGCCGCCACCTCGATCCATGCAGTTCCGCCGCAGGGCGCCGTCGCCAATGTCACGGTTGTCTACCACTGCAACGTGCAGGTGCTCTGGTGGCTGGAGCCCGGAAGTGCCCGCAGGGTGCAGGCCGCCCTGTGGGTCAACGGCTCAGGCCAGCAGCCCAGCTACACTATCGGGCCGAATCAGCCAGACCCCGGGCCAACGCCGCCGCCAACGACTCCGCCTCCAACGGCCCCGCCGGCCTCCTCAACGCCAACGATTCCACGAACGTCAGTGTCGGGACCCGCGCCCACGACGCCACCCGTCAT
>NZ_KI914926.1:17738-47869 GCF_000520575.1 Arthrobacter sp. I3 | reverse complement strand
GGCCTCGGCGTGCTCCTCGACGAGCCAGTTCGTGAGGGTGTTGACCATGGTCCGGATCTGGTTGTTGCTGCGAATGGCCTCGTCCGAGGCCTCGTCGAATTCAAAGTCCTCGGGATACAGGACGATGTCCACGTCCTTGGCGTGGCTGAGTTCGCGCAGCTCCAGCGGCGTGAACTTCACCTGGGCCGGGCCGCGGCGGCCAAACACGTGGACGTCGGTGACCGGCGAATCCTTGAGCGCCCGGTAGACGTTGTCCGGGATTTCGGTGACCAGGAGTTCATCGGCGTGCTTGACAAGCATGCGGGCCACGTCGAGGGCCACGTTGCCGTTGCCGATCACCGCAATCTCCTTGGCCTCCAGCGGCCAGTCCCGCGGCACGTCCGGGTGGCCGTCGTACCAGGAGACGAAGTCGGCCCCGCCGAAGGATCCCTCCAGGCCGATCCCGGGAATATCCAGGTCCGCGTCCTTGATGGCGCCGGTGGAGAAGATGACGGCGTCGTAGAACGCGCGGAAGTCATGCAGCGTCAGGTCCCGGCCATAGGTGACGTTGCCGAGGAACCGGATGTCTCCGCGGTCCAGGACCTTGTGGAGCGCGTTGACAATCCCCTTGATCCGCGGATGGTCGGGAGCCACCCCGTAGCGGATGAGGCCGTAGGGCGCCGGATAGGCTTCGAAGAGGTCGATGCTGACCTGGAAGTCGCCGTCCTTGACCTCATTGGATTTCGTCAGGATGTCCGCGGCGTAGACACCGGCCGGGCCCGCGCCAACAATCGCGACACGGAGGGGACGAGAGGATGTGGATTCGGCCGAGTTGGACACCGGGAGCCCTTCTGAGTCTTAGGGACAGCGCCAGTAGATACAGCGCACAGGCCACTATTCTAAATAGATCGGAAGAGCGTCGTGTAGGGAAAGAGTGTAGATCTCGGTGGCAGGTGGTGTTATTGGTTTTGTGCCTAAGCCCGAAGGATCCTTGTCCCCCGCCCCCTTGACAGCGCCGGCCAGCCCGGCCGCTGGAGCAGGGCCGGTGCCGGCCCGGCCGGGCGGACCGGCACCGGTGGACAAGGACACGACGGCGGGAATCCTGTTCGGCATCGGCGCCTACGGGCTCTGGGGGCTGCTGCCCCTGTACTTCTACGTCCTGCATCCGGCCGGCGCGGTCGAAATCGTCGCCAACCGGGTGGTCTGGTCCCTCCTGTTCTGCGTCCTGCTCATCACCGTCACACGGTCCTGGCGGGTGCTGGCTGCTGCTTTCCGGGACCGCACTGTGATTGGGCCGCTGTCCGTCGCCGCTGCCCTGATCGCGGTGAACTGGCTGACGTACACCTACGGCGTGACCACCGGCCAGGCCGTCGAGGCCTCCTTGGGCTACTTCATCAACCCGCTGGTCTCCGTATTGCTGGGGGTCTTCGTCCTGAAGGAGAAACTGCGGCCGCTGCAGTGGGCCGCCGTCGGCATCGGCTTCGTGGCCGTCGGGGTGCTGACGGTCTCCTACGGCAAGCTCCCCTGGATAGCACTGACACTCGCGCTGAGCTTTGGCCTGTACGGATTCGTCAAGAAGCGCGTGGGCCCGCGGGCGGAGGCGATCACGAGCCTCACCGTGGAGACGATCGTCCTGGCGCCCGTAGCTGCGGCCACCATGATCTTCCTCGCGGTCAGCGGGTCGGCAACTCTGGCCGCAAACGGTGCGGGACATTTCTGGCTGCTGGTGGCGTCAGGCGTCATCACCGCGGTGCCCCTGCTGTTCTTCGGCGCGTCCGCCCGCCGTCTGCCGATGACCACGATCGGCCTGCTGCAGTACTTCGCGCCCGTCCTGCAGTTCATCGTGGCGCTCGTCGTGTTCAAGGAAACCATGACACCGGACCGGTGGGCCGGTTTCGGCGTCGTCTGGCTGGCGCTGCTGGTATTGACCGTGGACATGCTGCACACGGCCCGGAAGAACTCCGTGACCCGGAAACGGGCCCGCGCCGCCGCCTAGCTCTACCGCCCCGGCGGGTTGGCGGCCTGCGCACCCCTGCCACTGTGCGTTAGTGTCATCATGAAGGGGACATGTCGGGGCGAAATTGAGGATTGCTGGTGCCACACGAGGATCGTGAAACTCAGGGCGGGCGCGACATCTCGTCCCTGGACTTCGACAGCAACGGCATCTTGCGCCTTCAGTGGGCCCGCGGCGTGGTGATTGATGCCCCCAACGCCCAACTGGCCATGGATCGCGTCAATGAGTTGTGCGGCGGCCGGCCCACGCCGCTGCTGATCGACATGGCCACCACGGAGTCCGTCAGCCGGGCCGCCCGGGCCGTGTTCGCCAAGCACTGCGACGCCTCGGCAATCGCACTCCTCGGCTCCTCCGCCGTGGACCGGGTCCTCGCCAACTTCTTCCTCGGCGTCAATTCCGCGCCGGTTCCGACACGCTTTTTCACCAACGGTGAAGAGGCGGTCCGCTGGCTGACCTCGCAGGGCCATGACGGGGCGTGATGATGACCGCCGCCTCGAGGAACTCGTGGACGGCATCGTCGTACTGTCCTCCGGCGATCTGTCGAACCGGCTGCCGGTCTCACCGGCCCGGGACGGGATAGACGCAGTCACCACCGGCATCAACCTGCTGGCCGAAGAGCTCCAGAGCATGTACGAGGACCTGGAAGTCCGCGTCGCCGAGCGGACCGCGCTCCTGGAGGCGGCCAAAGCCGAACTCCGGCGCGTCATCAACACCGATGAGCTGACCGGCCTGGCCAGCCGCTCGCTGCTGCAGGAAAAGGTGGCCGAAGCCGTTGCCGGGGCCGGCACGGGACGCCAGCCGGCCCTGATCCTGATGGACCTTGATTCCTTCCGGCTCATCAACGACAGCCTCGGCCACGCCGCCGGGGACGCCGTGCTGCGCGAGACGGCCCTGCGGCTTAGCGCCGCGGCCGGACCGGGCCACTTGATCGCACGCCTCAGCGGGGATGAATTCGCGGTGCTCGTCGCGGACCAGGACACGGAGTCCGTGCTGCAGACCGCGGCCCGGCTCGGCGAATCACTGAAGGACAGAATCGTTGCCGGCGGTGTGGCGGTCGCCCTCACGGCCGGCACCGGTGTCCGGCTGGGCGAACCGGGTTTGCGAAGCGAGGAACTCATCCGCGATGCCGACATCGCCATGCACGAGGCCAAGAAACACGGCAGGGACACCCTCCTGGTGTTTTCCGCGGCCATGCACGAGGCCGCCAAGCAGCGGGTTCACCAGGTGGCGGAGCTGCGGACGGCACTGGCGACGGACCAGCTCGAGCTGGAGTACCAGCCCATCATGGACCTGCGCACCGGAGCGATCGCCGGCACCGAGGCCCTGATCCGCTGGCGCCACCCCGCCTTGGGCCTGCTGGGGCCGGATACGTTCCTCGACGCCGCCGACGAGGCCGGCCTCACTGTGGAAATCGGCCACTGGGTGCTCCGGAACGCCATCGCACAAACCGGCCGCTGGAAGTCCGGTCCGGGGCTTCCCGCGGACTTCAGCACGCACATCAACCTCTCCCCCGCGGACCTGCACCACGTCGATCTGGCACCCTACGTCGAAGGCCTGCTGGCCCAGCACGGCGTCGAGCCCCGCCATATCTCGATCGAAATCACCGAAACCGCGATCATGCGCGGCGGCCCCGAAGTAGCCGCCACCATGCAGTCGCTCAATGACCTCGGCGTCCGGATCGAGATCGACGACTTCGGCACCGGCTATTCCTCCATCAGCTACCTGCGCACGCTCCCCGCCGCGCAGGCGAAGATCGATAAGTCCCTGCTCGACGGGCTGACCACGGACCGGCAGCAGGAAACCTTCGTCGCCGCCATCCTGCAGCTGATCCATTCGGCCGGGCTGGGCGCCGTCGCCGAAGGCATCGAGGACAGGGAGCAAGCCAACAGGCTGCGGCAGCTGAACTGCGAGTTCGGCCAGGGGTATTTCTTCAGCCGCCCGCTCCCGGTGGCGGACATGACGGACCTGCTCGCGGACAGAGACGGCGCGGTCGCGTGAGCGGAACCGTGCCGGCGGGCAGACGCAAATCAGGAAAACGCAAAACAGGAAAACGCGTGCACTGGGTGGCAGATAGTGTCCGGCTCGCGGCCAGGGTTGCCGTGCTCTCCCTGCACCGTCCCAGCCGCCCGGACCGGCGCTGGGATGCCTTCTGGCGCGGCGTGTCCCAGGGATCCCTCCGGGAACCGGTCATCTGGGACGCCGCCCCGGGCGCCGGGAACGAAGAGATCCGGCACCACCTGCAGGTGATGGCCGGCGCGATGGACACCAGCCTTCCGGTGATCGATCTCGGCTGCGGGAACGGCACCATCACACGGCGTCTCACCGACATCTTCGCCTCGGTCCTCGGCGTCGACGTCTCACCCCAGGCCGTGGCAGCCGCGCATTCCGCGCAGCCGCAGGTCGCGGGCCTCAGTTTCCGGAGCCTGGATGCCACGCAGCCGGCCGCGGCGGCCGCGCTGGCGGGCGAACTCGGCGACGCCAACGTCTTTGTCCGCGGAGTGCTCCATGTCCTCAGCCGGCGTCGGCAGGCACGCCTCGCAGGCTCCATCGAAGCGCTCCTGGGCACCCGGGGCAGGATCTACCTCGTCGAAACGAACGTCCCGGGCGGCGCCCTGAGCTACCTGCGGGAACTCGGCGCCACCGGCAAGCGGATCCCGGGACCGCTCCGCCAGGCCATTGCCTCGTTGCCGAAACCGGGCCACTTCGGTGCCGGGCAACGCTCCCGCGTGTTTCCCCCGGACCGCTGGACCCTCATCGCGGAGGGACCCACCGTCCTGAAGACGGTGCCGATGGAGGCCGGTGGACCGCCCGGCAGCATTCCCGCGTACTGGGCGGTCCTGGCCCCGGGGACTCAGACCTCCGGGAAGGCATCCACCCGCTGGTAGTCGCGCGGGACCACCACCATCGGAACCGGAAGCGCCCGCAGCACCCTGAAAGCCGTGCTGCCAATGAACAGTTTGTGCTTCTCCGCCAGGCGCGAGGACCCGACGATCATGACCTCGCCGTCGTCCCATTCCAGGTCATCGATCGCTTCCTCGATCGTGCGGCCGTGGGCGACCTCCACGCTGACGTGGTGGCCCTCCGGCAGACGGTGCGCGGCGGCAGCGAGGACGGTGTTGGCGTGGATGTGGGCGGCGTTGACGTTCTCCCCGCCGTCCCCCTCGATGTCCAGTTCCACGAGCGAAACCAGCCGAAGCGGCACGCCACGGCGCTCGGCGGATTCGATCGCGACGTCGATCGCAGCCTCCGCTCCGACGCGCTGGCCCACCGCGAGGGTCAGACGCGTGATGGCTTCGGTATGGCGGTAGCCGCGCGGCACCAGTGCCACCGGAACCGGGGCAGCGTGCAGCAGGGCGTTGGCCACGTTGCCCACGGTATGGCGCTTGAACAGGCCGCTGCTGGCGGCACCCACCACGATCAAGCCGGCCCTGTACTCGAGAGCGGCCTCGATGAGGCCGGCCGCGAACGATTCTGCCTGTCGGACATGGAAGTGCGCCTCCAGCCCCTCGGGGACCAGGTCCATTCCCTGGCGTTCCGCTGAGCGGATCTGCTGCTCCGCGGCGCTGACCTGGTTTCCTTCCGGATTCATCGCCACATAGGGCGTGTGCCGATCCACCACATAGACCAGGTCGAGATGCGCTCCCTGCGCGCGGGCCATGGCCGAGGCCAAGGCAACGGCGTCCGCACCACGTTCGGTGGGTGTATAGCCGACTACGTATCGCATGTATGAACCCCTTTTGGGTCTGGGGCAGATGCCAGCTGCGCCCCGGGGGTTCCGGGCGACGTCGGCCGGTCTGCGTTCCTGCAGTGGATAGGAACGACTCTAGTCCAGCGGCACGTCAAAAGGTGGTGACTTATTACCCTGACCAGCACAATCTTCCGGACCTACGCTGGAATGGTCGAGGGGAGCGCACCATGGACGCCATTCGCAACGGACGGACGCGGACCGCGGGAGTGGGAACCCTGACGCTCCTGCTGGTCCTGACAGCCTGCACGCCGGCCCCGCAGCCCTCCGCCGGCAGCCAGCCGCCGTCGCAGTCCCCGACCGCCTCCGCCAGCCCGACCGCCAGCCCGTCGCCGTCGGCAACCGGGGATGCCGACGAAACGGCGCCGCCGCAACCAGGCGACAAGGTGATCTCCTCCACGGTCACCCACGACTGGTCCGTGCCGGGGCCAACCACCCCGTTCCACACGGACCACAAGAACCCGGTGCCGATCGCGCCCCCGCCGGCGGCACCGTTGCCGACGCTGTCCGCCATCGGCGCGGGCCAGCACCCCTCCGACGTGCCGCCGTACGACCAGTTGAGCTTCCGGTTCACCGGTGGCTTCCCCAGCTACGACGTCGAAACGGTCCCCGAACTCGTCGACGACGGCAGCGGCCTGCCCATCCCGATGCCCGGCACGGGAACCCTCCTCGAGGTGACCTTCCGCGGGGCCCAGTCGCACACCGCGGACGGCACGGCCAGCACCGTGACCAGTGCGCCGCCGCCGGCAATCGGATACCAGGCGCTCACCAGCTACGCGCCGGCCGGGGACTTCGAGGGCGTGCTGAGCTACGGGATCGGCGTCGGCCGTCCGATGGGCACGATTCCGGAGACGAAGGTGCGGGTCACTGAGGTGGAGAAGATCGAGCAGGGCCAGCACCTGTACGTGGTGGCGATCCAGCTGGACGCGACGGCCTGGAAATAGGACCGGACGCAGGGCCGGATGCAGGGCCGAACAAAGCCAAGCCGGAAACAGCGGAGGAGCCACGGACAAGGTGTCCGCGGCTCCTCCGCTGTGTCGCCCGTTTTCGGGTAGGGCCGGCTCGCCGGGAAAGGATCGCCTTCCCGGCAGCTCACTGGGCCTTGGGCTAGGCGTTGGCCTTGATGGCCGCGGCCAGGACTCCGAGGCCGTCCAGCAGCAGCTCGTCGCTGATCACCAGCGGGGGCAGCAGCCGGATGACGTTGCCGTAGGTGCCGCAGGTGAGTATGATGACACCCTCCTTGAGGCAGGCTGCGGCGACGGCCTTGGTCAGCTCCGGGTTCGGCTCCTTGGAGCCGGCCTGGACGAGTTCAATGGCCAGCATGGCGCCGCGGCCGCGGACGTCACCGATCACTGAACTGTCAGCAAGCTCGGCGGCGAGTTCGCGCAGCTTGCCGAGGGCGATCTCTTCAATGTGCTTGGCGCGGCCGTTGAGGTCGTACTGCTCCATCGAGCCGATCGACGCCAGTGCTGCTGCGCACGCCACCGGGTTGCCGCCGTAGGTGCCGCCGAGGCCGCCCGGGTGGACGGCGTCGAGGAGATCGGCGCGGCCCGTGATGGCGGAGAGCGGCATGCCGCCGGCGATGCCCTTGGCCATGGTGATGATGTCCGGGACAACACCTTCGTGGTTCACGGCGAACCATTCACCGGTGCGGCAGAAGCCGGACTGGACCTCATCGGCGATGAACACGATGCCTTTGTCCTTGGCCCAGTCCGCCAGCGCGGGCAGGAACCCGTCGGCGGGGACAATGAAGCCGCCTTCGCCCTGGATGGGTTCGATGATGATCGCGGCAACCTGCTCGCCGCCGATCTGCTTCTCGATCATGGTGATGGCGCGCTTGGCGGCCTCGGCACCGGTGATCTCCGGGTTTTCCTCGCGGAACGGGTAGCTCATCGGCATGCGGTAGACCTCGGGCGCGAACGGGCCGAAGTTGGTCTTGTACGGCATGGCCTTGGCGGTCAGTGCCATGGTCAAGTTGGTGCGGCCGTGGTAGGCGTGGTCGAATGCGACGACGGCGTCCCGGCCGGTGGCCAGGCGGGCCACCTTGACGGCGTTTTCGACCGCCTCGGCGCCGGAGTTGAACAGCACCGTGCGCTTTTCGTGGTCGCCCGGGGTGAGGCGGTTCAGCTGCTCGGCAACGGCGACATAGCCCTCGTACGGCGTGACCATGAAGCAGGTGTGGGTGAAGTGCTCCACGGCTTCCTTCACGGCGCCGACGACGGCGGGGTCCGAGGCGCCGACGCTCGTCACGGCGATGCCGGAGCCGAGGTCAATGAAGGAGTTGCCGTCGACGTCGTGGATGATGCCGCCGTCGGCGTCGGCCACGAAGACCGGGACGCTGGACGCGACGCCGGCCGCGACGACCGCCTTGCGGCGTTCGGTCAGGGCAACGGACTTGGGGCCCGGGAAGTCGGCCTGGACGCGGCGCTTCTGCTCGAGCCGGTAGGTGATGTCATGTGCGGTGGTGGTCATGGGAAGGCCTTCCTAAGCGTGCGGTTGAGGCGCGCGAGTTATGCGTCAGGTTGAGTTAGCAGCGTCTGCGTTATGCGTCTGCGTTATGCGTCGAGCGCACTCATGACGTGCTTGATGCGGGTGTAGTCCTCCACGCCGTACATGGACAGGTCCTTGCCGTAGCCGGACTGCTTGAAGCCACCGTGCGGCATTTCGGCGGTGAGGAGAATGTGGGTGTTGATCCAGACGGCGCCGAAGTCGAGGTCGCGGCTCAGGCGCATGGCGGTTCCGTGGTTCGTCGTCCAGACGCTCGAGGCCAGGGCGTACTCCACGTCGTTGGCCAGTTCCACGGCCTCGTCCTCGGTGCTGAACTTCTGCACCGTGATGACCGGGCCGAACGTTTCCTTCTGGACGATGTCATCGGTCTGCTTGGCGCCGGTGACGATGGTGGGCTCGAAGAAGAAGCCCTTCTCGCCCGCACGGTGGCCGCCGGTCTCGATCTTGCAGTTCGCCGGCAGGTGCTCGACGACGGAGGTGACCGCGTTGAAGTGGTTGACGTTGTTCAGCGGGCCGAAGTAGTTGTCTTCGTCGTTCTGCGAGCCGGTGTGCAGGGTCTTGGTGTGCTCCACCATGGCGGCAACGACGTCGTCGTGCACCGAATCCTGGACGAGGACGCGCGTAATGGCCGTGCAGTCCTGGCCGGCGTTGAAGAAGGCGAACTCGGCGATCGCCGCGGCGCTCTTCTTGATGTCGGCGTCGGCGAACACAATGGCCGGGGCCTTCCCGCCGAGTTCCAGGTGGGCGCGCTTGAGTCCCTTGGCGGCACCCGAGGCGACAGCGATGCCGGCGCGGACGGAACCGGTGATGGAGACCAGGCCGGGGACCTTGTGCTCGACCATCATGGCGCCGGTTTCGCCGGTGCCCAGGACAACGTTCAGGACGCCGGCCGGGAAGATCTCACCGGCGAGCCGGGCCAGCACCAGGGTGGATTCGGGGGTGGTGTCCGAGGGCTTGAGGACCACGGTGTTGCCGGCGGCCAGGGCGGGCCCGATCTTCCAGATGGCCATGAGGAACGGGTAGTTCCAGGGGGC
The DNA here is from genome assembly GCF_000520575.1 of Arthrobacter sp. I3. Taxonomy (NCBI): domain Bacteria; kingdom Bacillati; phylum Actinomycetota; class Actinomycetes; order Micrococcales; family Micrococcaceae; genus Arthrobacter; species Arthrobacter sp. I3. The sequence continues at coordinate 38,589 of NZ_KI914926.1, read as the reverse complement.
CACCTGCGCAACGACGCCGATCGGCTCGCGCCGCACGTAGGAGGTGTGGCCTTCGAAGTACTCGCCGGCGGACTTGCCTTCCATGATGCGGGCGGCGCCTGCGAAGAAGCGCAGCTGGTCGGCGCCTGCGGCCACTTCCTCGGAGGCGATCAGGGAGCGGACCTGGCCGGTGTTGCGGTGCTGGGCCTCCACGAGCTCGTCACTGTTGGCCTCGACGGCATCCGCGAGCTTGAGCAGCATGAGCTGCCGCTGCCCGGGCGTCGTGTGCTTCCAGGTCTTGAACGCGTTCTTGGCTGCCGTCATGGCAGCGTCGACGTCGGCCTGCACCGAGATCGGCGCCTGCGCCACCACGTCGCCGTTGGCGGGGTTCACGATGGGCAGCAATCCTGTGCCGGCGGGGGTGACGAACTCGCCGTTGATGAAGTTCTGCAAGGTTTGAACCACGGTGTACAACCTCTTTCTTACTGCCAATGACGGATGTGTGACTGGTCACGAGCCTATGCCAGCAGGCCAAGGCAGGGAATAGGCACCTGCACACCATCCCCGCAGAACTTTAGTGCGCTTGACCAGCACCCGGCTATCCTGAATCCATGGCCATTTCACTCGCAGCCCTACTGGGAGTTCCGTCCCTGCATCTCACCAAGGCCGGACTCGCCGAAACCACCTGGCACCAGGACATTCTTTGGGTGGCCGTCACCGAACAGGAGGATCCGCAGCGGTTCCTCAATGGCGGCGAACTGATCCTGACGACCGGGATGCGGCTCAAGAGTGCCGCGGAGCAGCGCCGGTTCGTGCGTCAGGTCCAGCGGGCGGGCGCGGTGGGCATCGGGTTTGGGGTGGGCCTGACGCACGACGCCGTTCCGCCGGCCCTGATCGCCGAAGCCAACCGGTGGGGGCTGCCGGTGGTGGAAGTGCCCTACGAGACACCGTTCATCGCGATCGGAAAGCTCGTGGCCGACGCCCAGTCCGCGGACCACCTGGTCAAGCTTGAGCGGCTCATCGCCGGGCACCAGATCCTGGCCCGCGCCCTGCTGACCGGCGGCGGCCTGGCCGAGCTCCTGAAACATCTGGGGTCGATGCTGCGCACCGAGATCGTCCTGACCCAGTTCACCGCCCAGCTGTACAACAGCGTTGCGGGCCACCCGGCGCCCAAGGCCGAGGGCTGGGCGTCCTATCCCATCCCCACGGGACGCCGCGACGCCTGCACCCTGTGGGTGAAGCAGCCGTTCGAGGACACGGGCATCGTGGGCTACGCCCAAAACCTGATCAGCGTTGAGCTCAACAACATGGTCAAGCAACGGCAGGCGCAGCGGGCGCTGGCGGGCCAGGTCCTCGACGACGTTATCCACGGGACGCTGGAGGCGTCCGAAGCCACCCGGCGCCTGGCCGGCGTCGGCATCAACAGCACCCGCAAGAACGTGGTCCTGCTCGCCGAATCGGCCGCCCACCAGAAACAGCTGGGCAGCTCTTCGCTGCCCCAGCCGCTGGCGGCGGCGGTCGGCTCCGTCGTCGGGAAGGACCTCGTGGTGGTGGTGGCCGACGACGGCAGCGGCGCGAGCGCCCTTGCCCGCAGCCTCAGCGACCACCTAGCCGAGGCCGGGATCCATGCCACCATCGGCATAGGCGGGGCGTACACCAAGCCCAACGGCCTGCGCTGGAGCTATTTCGAGGCCCGCGACGCGGCCAGCCACGGGCTGCCGGTCAACGAGCCCGAGCGGCTGAGCCTGACCTCGCTGCTGCTGGCCAGCGAGGACGTTCCGCTGGCGGATATGGCCAGCGAATCACTGAACCCGCTGCGGGCCTTCGATGCGGCGCACGGCGCCGAACTCATGGCCACGCTGGAAAGCTACCTCGGCAACAACGGTTCGGTGGCGGCCGTCGCCGAGGAACTGACGCTGCACCGCAATACGGTCCGCTACCGACTGGCGCAGATCACCGAACTCACCGGATACGACCCCGCGCAGACAGCGGACCGGGTGCAGCTTTGGCTCGCGCTGGCAGTGCAGCGGCTCAGCGCCCGGCACCCGCGCTGACCCGCAGCCCCGCAGCCCCGCAGCCGACCACCGCCGCACACCAGCCGCAACTCAAGCAACGCGGGGTCGCTTAGCGCCCATTGAGCGGCCCGGGATGGGCGCTAAGTGACCCGCGTTGCTTTCCGTCACGTGCAGAGATATTCGCCACTAAAGGCTGAGTCACAAACATCAAACGTCTAACCTTTAGCTATGGCTAGCAGCACGGCGGTTTCCGCACTTTCCCAGACAGCTCCACCCGGCGCGGTCCGCCCGCGGGGCGTGATCGTGGCCGGCGTCGTGGCACTCGTGCTCATCGGGCTCAACCTGCGCGCCGGCATCACCGGCGCCGCCGCGCTTTTCCACGACCTGCAGGCTGTCCTGGGCTACGGCCCGCTGATCGCAGCGCTGCTCCCCTCGATCCCCACGCTGTGCTTCGCGGTGGCCGGCGCTGCCACGTCCTGGCTCACCCGGCAGCTGGGGCTGGAAAAAGCCATCCTGCTCTCCCTCGTGATGCTGGCCGCCGGGCTGCTGCTCCGCGGCGTCCCGTCCACCGGGATGCTGCTGGCCGGCACCGTGGCGGGGATGTCCGGGCTGGCCATCTGCAACGTGGCCATGCCCTCTTTCATCCGCGTGCACTTCGCGGACCGCACGTCCCTCATGACCGCCGTCTACACGCTGACCATGACCACAGGCGCCACCGCCACCGCCGTGCTGATCGTTCCGGTGGCCCAGGCCCTGGGCTCGCCGTCGGCGGGCGTCGGCGCGATCGGATTCCTGGCCCTGGGGGCGTGCCTCGGCTTCCTCCCGATCGCGGTGCACGCCCACCTCAACGCGTCCGCGACCAAGGCTGCCCGGGTCTCGCCATGGCCCCTGCTGCGGACCCGCACGGGCGCCCTGATCACCCTCGGCTTCACGGTGCAGGCGCTCCTGGCCTATGCCGTGCTCAGCTGGTTTCCCTACATGCTGGCCACCATGGGCCTCACCGCCTCCGACAGCGGGCTCATGTTCGGACTCATGCAGCTCGTCTCCGTCCCCGCCGGCATGGTGCTGGTGGCCATCGGCTCACGCCCCCGGATGCTGCGGACGGCGTTCTACCTTGCCACCGTGACCATGGCCCTGGGTATCCTGGCCATGCTGGTCCTCCCCCCTGCCTGGTCTCCCCTGACCGCTGTGCTGGTGGGCTTCGGCCTCGGCATCTTCCCGCTGGTCATGGTGATGATCAGCCGCAGCGGCCGCACCACGGCCGAGACCACCGCGCTGTCCACCGTGGCCCAGTCCGCCGGGTATCTGCTGGCGACGCTCGGCCCGTTCGGCATGGGCCTGTTGCACAGCGCCACCAATTCCTGGACGCTGCCGTTGGCCCTGCTGCTGGCCGTGGCCCTCGGCCAGATCGCGGTTGGCCACCTGCTCTCGGCCGGACCGAAGGAGCTGCGGGCCAAGGAACTGGCAGCCAAAAAGCTGCGGGCCACCGCCCCGCACGCCTCGGAAGGAACCCGGCCATGACACTCACGGCTTCGCACCGGCCACCGCTGGCGGAGGAAATCACTGCCAAGCTGCGGGCCCTGATCCACTCGGGCGAGTGGCCGCTGCAGCAGCGCATTCCGGCCGAACCTGAGCTGATGGCCGCCTTTGGGGTTTCCCGTGGCACCCTGCGTGAGGCCATCAAAGCGCTGGCCCACAGCGGAATGCTCGAGGTCCGCCGCGGGGACGGCACGTATGTCCGCGCCACGAGCGAGATCGCAGGCGCCACGCAGCGCATGTATGAGGACCACTCCCAGGAGCACATCCTCGAGGTCCGGGTCGGGCTGGACACCCAGGCGGCCCGGCTCGCTGCACGGCATGCGACGGCCGACGACCTCACCGCCCTGCGCGGTTTGCTCACCGCCCGCCGTGCCGCCTGGCTCGCCGAGGACTACGCCGCGTGGGCACGGGCAGACTGGGACTTCCATGCGCGCGTGGCCGAGGCGTCCGCCAACCCGCTGCTGCATGAGCTGTATGTCAGTTTCGGCAGCGTATTCCACAACGACCTGCTCCGCCAGCAGCGTCGGGGAGGCTTCAACGGCCTGCCGCACGAGGGCCACGACGAACTCGTGGCTGCGATTGCCGCCCGCGACGAGGCGGCCGCCGTCGAAAGCGTCACCCGGAACCTGAATTCCTGCGCGGAATGGCTCCAGGAGTAACCCAAGACTTTCCCAAGGTGCGCGGAAGATGCTCTGTCTCAGTGGCGGCCGCCACCCGCGCACCGGCCTCGCGGCCAGGCGGGTTTCCGTCATCATCGGCGTCAGCGCCGAGTCCGGACCGCCGGCCCCTGCGCCCAGCAGCGGGGGCCGGCTCGGCCGAGAGACACCCGGTTCCACCGGCGCCCATTAGGGTCTTAGTGCCGTAGACCGGACTCCAGCCGCGGTCAACACTAAGAATGGCAGGACGCCGCACGAGGGTGCCCGCGACAAGTGCAGCTGCGCCCCAGTCCCGGGCCGGGGTGCCGGTCTCGTTGGATGACAGTCTCGCCGGTGTCGCAGTGTTGTGGTTTACCTCAGCAAGTACGTCGCGAGGAGGTCGATGGTGGGCAAGAAGAAGAAAAAGTCCAAGGGCTCCGACACAGAGGACGAGCGCGCCGGGAAGAAGATGCCGCGCAAGAAGTACGAAGCGGAGATGGAGGTCCTGCAGGGTGAACTGGTCGCCATGCAGGAGTGGGTGAAGGCCACCGGAGCCAAAATCTGCATCGTCTTCGAAGGCCGCGACACGGCCGGCAAGGGCGGCACGATCAAGCGCATCGTCGAGCGGGTGAGCCCCCGGGTATTCCGCGTGGTCGCGCTCCCCACACCGACCGAGCGGGAGAAGTCGCAGATGTACCTCCAGCGCTACATGTCGCACTTCCCGGCGGCGGGCGAGGTGGTCATCTTCGATCGCAGCTGGTACAACCGTGCGGGCGTCGAACGGGTGATGAATTTCTGCACCCCGGAACAGACCCAGAGGTTCCTCGACATGACCCCGATGGTGGAGAAGGCGATGGTCGACTCCGGGATCATCCTGCTCAAGTACTGGCTCGAGGTCAGTGCGGACGAGCAGACCAGGCGGCTCGAGAGCCGCATGGATGATCCCCGCAAGACCTGGAAACTCTCTCCGATGGACCTGAAGTCCTACAAACGGTGGTACGACTACTCCCGGGCCCGGGACGCCATGTTCGAGGCGACCGACACCGCCTGGGCGCCGTGGTACATCGCGCACAATGACATCAAGAAGCGCGGCCGGCTCAACGTCATCAGCCATATTCTCAGCCAGGTGCCCTACGAGCCGTACCCGGGGCTCGACGTCGAGCTCCCCAAGCGCCAGAAGGCCGGCGATTACACCGAGCCGGCACTGTCCGTGCGGCACATCCCCACCCCGTTCTAAGCAGCGCCCCGGCGATGAGGAGGAAGTCATGAGCGACGATCCCGGAGCAGTAGCTGGGGTGGCCCCGGCGGAGGCTGACGCGAGCTGGTACGCGCTGGCACCGGCTGAAGTGGCGGCCGAGCTGAAGGTGGATCCAGTTGGCGGGTTAAGCACGGGAGAGGCGCAGCAGCGGCTGCAGGAGTACGGCCCGAACGCCCTGGCCGCCGCTAAGCAGGAGCCGGTATGGAAACGGTTCTTCAAGCACTATCAGGACTACATGCAGATCGTCCTTGTGGTCGCCGCCCTGGTCAGCTTGCTGATCGCGGAATACGGAACCGCTATTGGGCTTGCCCTGCTGACGCTGTTCAACGCGTGGCTGGGGTACCACCAGGAGGGCAAGGCCGAAGAAGCCGCTGCCTCCCTGGGGGAGATGATGAAGGCTATGGCCAAGGTGCGCCGCGACGGTGACGTTGTGGAGCTCCCCGCCGAACAGATCGTCCCCGGCGACATCGTGGTGGTCGATGCCGGTGACCGCGTCCCCGCCGACGGCCGGATCATCCTGGCGGCAACCCTCCAGATCGAGGAGGGCGCCCTGACCGGGGAGAGCGTCGCCGTCGAGAAGGACACAGAGACCATCGGCCGGCACGACGTCGGCATCGGCGACCGCCTGAACATGGCGTTCATGAACACGAACGTGACGCGGGGCCACGGCGAAATCCTCGTCACCACCACCGGTATGGGCTCGGAGGTCGGCCACATCGCCCACATGCTGTCCGGGCAGAAAGTGGAGAAGACCCCGCTCACCAAGCAGGTGGACCGGCTCACCATCTTCATCATTGTCGCGGCCCTCTTCGCGTTTATCGCCATCGTCGTGATGGGCCTGGCCTCCGGCGAGTCCTTCGCGGTGCTCTTCGGAATCGGTGTGGCGCTGGCAGTCGGCTCCATCCCGGATGCGCTGCCCGCCGTCGTCACCACCATCCTGTCGGTCGGGTCGGTCAATATGGCCAAGAAGAACGCCATCATGAAGGTCCTCCCTGCGGTCGAGACCCTGGGCTCCACCTCGGCCATCAACTCGGACAAGACCGGCACCCTGACCCTGAACCAGATGACGGTCCGCGAGATCACCACAGTGCAGCACCACTACACCGTCAGCGGTGAGGGCTACAGTTTCGACGGCCAGATCCAACGGACCACCGGGGACGCCGAACGGGACCTGGACTACGTGATGTTCTCCTGCGCGTTGTGCAACGACTCCGATATCAACGACGGCGAGGTGGTCGGGGACCCCACCGAGGCGGCGCTCTACGTGCTCGCGCAGAAAGGCGGCGTGGACGTCAGGGAATTCCGCCGGAACAACCCGCGCGTGGCGTCGGTACCGTTCGATTCCGACTACAAGTTCATGGCCACATTCCACCGGATGCCGGGGGACGATGGCAAGCCCGTGATCCGGGCCTACGTGAAGGGGGCACCCGACGTCCTCCTGAGCAGGTCCTCGTTCGGCCGGATGCCGGGCGGCCACGCCGAGCGCCTCACCGACGAAATGCGGGGCAAGGTGCTTGCCGAGAACGATCGCATCGCCAGCCAGGGCAGGCGGGTGCTCGCCCTGGCGCAGCGCGAGTTCGACCCGGCGACGTTCCAGCCTTCGGGCGACCTGATGGCGCTGATGCAGGATCTGGAGATTTCGGCGCTGATCGGCGAGGTTGACCCGCCGCGCGCCGAGGCGGTGGCCGCCATCGCCAAGGCAAAGCACGCCGGCATCCGGGTCCGGATGATCACCGGCGACCACGCCGTCACTGCTGCGGCGATCGCCGACGAACTGGGCATCAGGGGCCGCGCGGTGACCGGGGCCGAGTTCGCGGCGATGAGCGACGCGGAGGCCGACAGCCAGGTAGACGGGATCGGCGTGATCGCCCGTGTCGCCCCCGAACACAAGGTACGGCTGGTCGAGGTGCTCAAGCGCAAGGGCAACATCGTGGCCATGACTGGCGACGGCGTGAACGACGCGCCGGCCATCGCGGCCGCCGACATCGGGATCGCGATGGGCATCACCGGCACCGACGTCGCCAAGGGTGCGGCAAAGATGATCCTGGCCGACGACAACTTTGCCACCATCGTGGCGGCGGTCGAAGAGGGCCGGCTCGTCTACGACAACCTGCAGAAGTTCATCCGAATCCAGGTCGCCAACCTGTTTATGTTCATTCTGGCGTTCATCGGATCCTCGGCCTTCGCCATAGCCGGCACGGCCCTGCTCAGCCCCGCCCAGGTGCTGTGGATCCACATGGCGATCGTCGCCCCGATTGGGGCCGTGATGGGCCTGGATCTCGCGACGCCGGGCATCATGGACCGCAAACCACGGCCCTTCAACCAGCCGATCCTCGTCCGGTCGATGATGGTCCGCCTGTTCATCGTCGGGCTTTTCATGGCGGCCGCGACGCTGATCCTCGTGCAGATCGGCAAGACCACCTACGGTTCACTGGAGGTCGGCCAGACCATGGCCGTGGTGGGGCTGGGGCTGATGAACATCTTCGTGGCGCTCAATCTGCGTTACCCGACCGAGAGCGCCTTCGGGCCCGCCACGGTGTCCAACCCGAAGCTGCTCTGGGCGTTCGCGTGGGCCGTCCTCGGCTCGATGCTGATCACCCAGATGAAGGTGATGCAGGACCTGTTCGGCACGCTGCCGCTTACCGGCCAGCAGTGGCTGCTCTGCCTGGTGCCTGGCGTGGTGCTGCTGTTCCTCGGTGAAATCTTCAAGATCATCCTGCGGGCCCGGCAATCGAAGGGCCGGGCCGCAGTCTCGGCTCCCCCGGTTCCGGCGTGAGAGTGCTCTTCCGGCGAAAGTGCGACTGCCACTGTTGAGGGCCGGAACGCGATGTTCCGGCCCTCAACAGTGGCGCATACGGCTGTGCCAGGCTAGCGGACGAGGCCCTTCAGGACGTTCTTGGGCCGCTGCATCTCGCCGTGCTTGGCGCCGAGCACGACCACCCAGCCGGCGAATACGGGGATGGTCCACTGCAGGATCTTCAGCTGCTGCTGCGCGGAACGGAGTTCCTCCGAGGCACCCGGCTTCGGCTCGGTGGCACCCTTGGCGCCCTCGGCGGCCAGCTTGTCCACCTTGGCTCCCTGCAGGCCCGCGTACAGGGTCACAGCGGCACCGGCGAGGGTGACGACGGACTTGTAGACGCTCAGGCGCGTGACGCCGTCCTGTTTGGCCATCCGGCCCTTGTTCTCCCACATGATGGCGAGGCCCGAAAGAAAATGCGCCCCAAACGCCGCCGTCTGGTACGGCGCCCACTTCTTCCAGCCCAGGCTTGAGAGGCGGGTACGTTCCGCAGGGTCCTTGGCAACAGCCGTAGCACCGTTGAGCCCAATGGCGCCCATCAGGGAACCGCCGAACCAGGCGGCTGCCGTCAGGTCGTGAATGGATCGGGCAACAAGATTACCTGCCATGTTGAGCTTCCTATCATCTGTCTTCGAATCCGAATCGCAGGGGCAGCAAGGCTGCCGGTCCGCGGCATGTCCACGAGCGGGGCCATGACTCGGCTATGGTAAGCACACTTACCAAAAACGCGGTAGTCCAAGCGGCTGCCACTTCGCCGCGCGTAGAATCGGCGGCATAGGCACACCGCCGCAGGCACGACACGGCACACCGGCGCAACACCGGCACGACGCCGTTCCACCGGACCAGATGAGGAATACCCGCATCACCATGGCAGAAGAAGAGTCCGGGATCGAAGCCGCCCTCGGCGACGCCGTCGACACCGCGGAGGCGGCGTCGAATAGCACCGCGCTCGACGTCGTCGCACGTTCCGGATTCGCGGTGATGGCACTGCTTCATATCGTGATCGGGGCCATCGCCGTCGCCCTGGTCCTGGGTGCGCCGGGTCAGGCCGAACCCACCGGCGCCATCGAACAACTCGCCGCCAACCCCTGGGGTCCGGTGGTGATGTGGGCGGCCTGCATCGCCTGCGCGGGCCTCGCGCTCTGGCAGCTGAGCGAGGCGACGCTCCGGGGCCGCCACCTGCCGCGCCGGGAGCAGCTGGGCAAACTCATTTCCTCCGGCTTCCTTGCCATTGCGTACGGGAGCGTCGGGCTGAGCTTCGCGGGCTTCGGGCTCGGCCAGCGCGGCGATTCGGGCGACTCGACCCGGGATTTCAGCACGGCCCTGATCCAGTCACCGCTGGGGGTTCCGGCCCTGGTCGGCCTCGGGCTCACCATCATGGGAATCGGCGTGTATTTCATCGTCAAGGGCTTCGGGAAGAAGTTCAAGGAGGAACTGCAGCACTTCGAGGGGACCCGCCGCGGCAGGGTCATCAGCGCCCTTGGCGTCACCGGGCACGTCTCGAAAGGGCTGGCGCTGATCCTGACCGGGCTGCTCTTCGTCGTGGCCGCGGCGACCAACAATCCCGGTTCCTCCACCGGCCTGGACGGCAGCCTCAAGGCGCTCCGGGACCACCCCTTCGGCCCGTACCTGCTCCTGGCGATCGGGGCGGGCTTCATTGCCTACGGCGTGTTCGCGCTGGTCCGGGCGCGCTTCGGCCGGATGTAGCCGCCGCCCTGGGTGGGGATTTTCTTGTTTGGCATCCGCCCGCGGGACTATCGTGGAGCTACCCCGGGCCGGGCTGGGACGGCCACCGGCGGCAGGTCTCGCAGAGGTATGGCATGAGCTACGTTCCGGTGAGCAGACGCACCCTCCGAAGGCACCGTGAATCCGAGCGGTCCACGCGGCGGCTCGTGGCCGCCCTGTCCGCCGCGGCCGCCGCGGCCTGGCTGCTCTCGGTCACGTTGTCCACCGCGGTCCATGTCGACACCTATGTCCACCATGTCGCCGTCGTGTTGCACGTGCTGTCGATGGTGGTGGCCTTTGGCGCCGTCGTCCTGATGGACTGGCACGGCTTCCTGTGGCTGGTCGGCAGACGCGACCTGGCCGAAACCATCAGGCTCGACGGCGCGGCGACACCGCTGATCTGGGGCGGCCTGGCCGGCATGCTGGCCACAGGCGTGTTCCTGAACCCGCACCTGAGCAACCCGATGACGGACCTCAAGCTCGCCGCCGTCCTTGTGCTCAGCCTGAACGGGATCATGCTCATTCCGCTCATGCGGAGGCTGGCCAGGCTGACGCCCGACGCCTCATTCAGGGACCTGACCGCCGGGCAACGGGTCCATCTGCTGCTGTGCCTGGTAATCTCGCAGCTGTGCTGGTGGACGGCGATTGTCATCGGGTTCATCAACGCCGAGTTCTGAGGTGCCGCCGGGCCGCGCCCTGATGCTAGCCGGCGGCCTTCCGCAGCGGCACCACGTCCCCTTCCTGGTACAGCAGGGCGCGGATCTCGGACTCGGCGGAATCCAGCCGCCTCGGGTCGATCGTTTCCCCGGCCGCGAAGTGGTCCAGCAGCCGGGGATCCACGTAGCTTTTCCGGGCGATCGACGGTGTGTTGCCCAGGACCGCGGCCGCGTCCTGCATGGCCTGGCTCACCGCGCTCTTCCGGGCAGAGACCTTCGCCTGGGGGCCGCTCTGCGCCAGGCTGACCGCTGCCGCCGCCGTCCCCCGCAGGGTGCGGAAATCCTTTGCGGTGAAGTCCTCCCCCGTGCGCTCCTTGACGTACTCGTTGATGTCCGCGCTCGACACCGGATGCCAGCTGCGACCGTCCTTGTAGGCCAGCAGGCGGGCGTTGCCGCCGCGGCGCTTGAGCTGGCGCACGACGGCGGCGAGGTCGGCGTCGTCAATCCGCGACTCCCAGGTCTTGCCGCTCTTGGCCGGGAAGCTGAGCCGGAGTTCGTCCTTGCGCACCTTGACGTGGGCGCAGAGCAGGGTGGCGAGGCCGTGGCTGCCGTTTTCGTTGGTGTAGCGCTCCGAGCCGACGCGCAATGATCCGCTGTCGAGCATCCGAAAGGCGGCCGCCAGCACGCGTTCCCGCGTCAGCCCTTCGGAGCGCAGGTCCATGGTCACCAGGCGGCGTGCGGCCGGCAGGGTCTCAGCCAGCTGGAGCGAACGGTCGAACTTCAGCCGGTCCTTCCGTTCCCGCCAGCTCGGATGGTAGATGTACTGCCGCCGGCCCACCGCGTCGACGCCCGTGGCCTGGATATGCCCGTTGTCGTACGGGGCAATCCAGACGTCGGTCCAGGCCGGCGGGATCCCGATGCCCTCGAGCCGTTCCCGCACGGGGCCCGGCGGCAGGGTGGAACCGTCCAGGTCCTTGTAACTGAACCCAGTCCCTGCGGGGACCCTGTGGTATCCGCGGCCGGACGCGTTGCTGTGGCGGAGCCTCATTGGCCGGCCCCGGGCGAGTGTTCATCCATGACGGTAAGCCTACTGACTACCACCCGGGTTTCCACGCCCTTTGAGGCCATGAAAACGACGCGGGGCCACTTCGCGACCCTCTTCCTGTCTGGAATGGGCGCGAAGTCACCCCGCCTTGCTCTGTGTTGCTCTGCGTCGTTGCTCTGTGTCGAGGCTAGACCTCGACGGCGGCGCCGCGGGAGATCTCCACCATGTCCTCGCGGGGCACCACCTTGATGCGCTCGCGCTGGACGGCGACGCCGTGCGACCCGCCGGCAGCGGTGGCCTTTTCACCGAGGGCGCGCTCGTGCTCGTCCAGGGCCAGCCAGCCTTCCCAGCTCGTGTACTCGACGCCGCGGCCCGCGAGGAGCTCGACGATCGCCTCGGGGGCGGGCGCCGCGGCCGGCGGCAGGTTTTCGCGGTCCTCAAGCAGGTAGGTCACGGTTTCGAGGGCGTCACCCTTGGTGTGGCCGATCAGTCCCACCGGGCCGCGCTTGATCCAGCCTGTCGCGTAGATCCCCGGCACGTGGGTGCCGGCGGCGTCCAGGACCCGGCCGCCGTCGTTCGGGACGACTCCCTTGCTGTGGTCGAACTCGACCTCGGGGAGGGCGGAGCCGAAGTAGCCGATGGCGCGGTACACGGCCTGGACCGGGTACTCGACAAACTCGCCCGTGCCGCGGGCGTTGCCGGTGCCGTCCAGTTCGGTGCGCTCGAACTTGATCCCGGCGACGCGGCCGGGCGCGTCGGCGCCGTCTCTGGTTTCTGCGTAGATCTCGACGGGGCTGTGCAGGAAGTGCAGGTGCAGCCGGCGGGACGCGGTGAGCTCGGAGAGGTCCTCGGGCTGTTCGGCGATCCAGTTGGTGAGCGTGCCCACCATGGTCTTGGTCTGGTTGTTGCTCTGGATCTGCCGGTCCGATTCGGCGTCGAACTCGAAGTCCTCGGCGTAGAGGATGATGTCCACGTCCTTGGAGTGGGAGAGTTCGCGCAGTTCCAGGGGCGTGAACTTGACCTGGGCGGGCCCGCGCCGGCCGAACACGTGCACGTCCGTGACCGGCGAGGACTTCAGCCCGGCGTAGACGTTGTCCGGGATTTCGGAGACCAGGAGGTCGTCGGCGTGCTTGGAGAGCATGCGGGCCACGTCGAGGGCCACGTTGCCGTTGCCGATCACGGCGATTTCCTTGGCCTCCAGCGGCCATTCGCGGGACACGTCGGGGTGCCCGTCGTACCAGGACACGAAGTCGGCGCCGCCGTAGGAGCCCTCGAGCTCGATGCCGGGGATGTTGAGGTCCGCGTCCTTGATGGCGCCGGTGGCGAAGATGACGGCGTCGTAGTGGGTGCGGAGGTCATCGATGGACAAGTCCGTGCCGTAGTCCACGTTGCCGAAGAACCGGATGTCACCGCGGTCCAGGACCTTGTGCAGGGCGTTGACGATGCCCTTGATGCGGGGGTGGTCGGGGGCCACGCCGTAGCGGATCAGACCGTAGGGTGCCGGGTAGCGGTCGAAGAGGTCGATGCTGACGGTGAGCTCGCCGCTCTTGACGGCCTCGCTCTTGGTCAGGATGTCCGCGGCGTAGACGCCGGCGGGACCGGAGCCGACGACGGCGACGCGCAGCGGGCGGGCGGCGGTTCCTACGGGGGTGCTAGTTGACACGGCTGTGTTCCTTTTTTCTTCTGCATCCGTTGCTCCACAAACGCCCTTTTGGGGCTTGATAACGGCAGTTGTGGAGCAATCGACGGGTGTTAGGGGGTCAGTACGCGGGTCTTGGTGGTGCGGGGAGCGTTCGGGGAGGTGGTGCTGTAGTCCGCGGTCTTGAAGTGCGACGGCGCGAACGGGCTGACGCGGACCACGTCGCCGATCACGATCACGGCGGGATTCGCTACGCCTGCGGCCTCCGCCTGGTCCGCGATGGTCCCGAGGGTTCCGATGGTCACCCGCTGGTTTGGCAGGTATCCATTCTCTACGATGCCAACAGGCGTCTGAAGAGGCAAACCGGCGCGGGCCAGGGAGGCTGCGGAATCGCGCAGCTGGCCCACACCCATGAGCAGGATCACAGTGTGGTCGGCACGGGCCGGGACTTCCGAGAGTTCCTCATGGCCGGTGACCACACTGAAGCCTTTGGCCAGCCCGCGGTGCGTGACCGGGATGCCGGCGGCGGCGGGGACGGAAATGGCCGACGTGACGCCGGAAACCACTTCGACCTCGACGCCGTGCTGCCGGCAGAATTCGGCTTCCTCGCCGCCGCGGCCCAGCACGTAGGGGTCGCCGCCCTTGAGCCGGACCACGCGGTGGCCCTGCAGGGCTTCCTCGACCAGGATCCGGTTGATTTCGGACTGCGGCACCGGGTGGTGGCCGGGGGTCTTGCCGACCTCCACCACGCGGACATCGGGGGCCAGTTCGGCCAGGAGTTCACGCGGGCCGAGCCGGTCCGCCACCACGACGTCGGCCTGGCCAAGGAGCCGGCGGCCGCGGACGGTGATGAGTCCGGTGTCGCCGGGACCGCCGCCCACGAGGGCCACGGATCCGGGAGTTGCCCCCGTGCCGGGAACCCGGTGGCGGCGCAGCGGCAGGTCTCCGGTGGCCAGGGCCGTGGCGACAGCGTCGCGCAGGGCCATGGCGCGGCGCGGGTCTCCGCCGGCGTTGACGGCGATCTTGACGTCGTCCACCACGGCGACGGCGGGCGTCCAGGCGGCGGAGGCTTCGTGGTCGGAGGCGTTGACGCACCAGATGCGCTGCGCCTCGGCGTCGGCGGAGACCTGCGCGTCCACGGCGGCGTCGCCGGTGGCGGTCTGGACGAACCAGACGCCGTAGACGTCGGACGCACGGTACGGGCGGGGCTCCCAGTTCAGGAGGCCGGCGCCGGCAAGTTCGGCGAGCGCCGGGCAGGCGGCCGGGGCCACGACGGTGACGCGGGCTCCGGCGTCGAGCAGCCCTTTGGTGCGCCGGGCGGCCACCGGGCCGGCGCCGACCACCAGCACGGGACGGCCGAGGAGGCGCAGCGCCGTGGGGTAAATGTCCTGAATTGCCATGCATCGACGATAGGGCGGCGTCACATAGCGGAACAACGGTGCGGCAACACCAGTTCACGCAAGGTAACGCCGCGTCACATAATGGCAATCGCCGCTCCTGATCTGCGGCGGCCGGGGGCACCCCTATTTCACGGCGATGAGTTCGATCAGCTTGATGTCGGGATCCTTGGCGAGCAGGGCCGGACCGTGTTCGCCGAGGGCGGCGGGGATGGCGCCGCTGAGGTGGGCCCGACGGTCCTCCTCGGTATCGAAGGTGTCGAAGATGCCGAAGGTGTTCTCGTTGACCCGGAAGGCATACCAGGTGCGCGTTCCGGGCTCGTTGAGCACGATTTCGCGCCCTCCGTTCAGGAAGTCCCAGACGTCCTGTTCCTTCCCCGCTTTGGCTTCGACCAGGGCCAGCACGCCAAATTTTGCTGCCACAGCGACCTCCTAGGAATCGGGCTTGCATCAGCCGTGGAAGGGGCCGCAATCCGGCCTCTAGGCGTGAGTGTAGGCCCGTGCCTGTACCCGGGCAAGGAGCCATCGAAAAAGGAACGCGGGGTGACTTACGGCCCATAAACCAATAGAAATATGGGCCGTAAGTCACCCCGCGTTGCTTTGGAGGGGATGGGGGCCGGCCTAGCGGGTGCTGCCGGCCAGGAGGCCGCGGCGGCGGAGCAGCCGCTTTTCAACCGGCGCGAACACGAGCAGCTCGATCAGGATTCCAACGGCGAGGATCAGCAGGATGGCGGACATGACGATGGTCATGTCGGACAGGACGCGGCCCTGGTCCAGCATGGAGCCCAGACCGAAGCCGATGGTGCCGCCGACGGCGATGATTTCCGCCGCCATGAGCGAGCGCCAGGAGAACGCCCAGCCCTGCTTGAGGCCGCCGAGGTACCCGGGCAGGGCCGCCGGCAGGATGATCTGCAGGGCCAGCTGGAGACGGGACGCACCCAGGACCTTCCCGACGCTGCGGTACTGCGGCGGAATCTGGTCCACACCGGAGATCAGGCCGTTGATGATCGAGGGAATCGCACCCATGAACACCACGAAATACACGGTGGCATCCGTGATCCCAAACCAGAGAATAGCGGCCGGCACCCAGGCCACCGACGGCAGGACCTGCAGCCCGGAGATCAGCGGCCCGAAAGCGCGCCGCAGCGGTGCCACCTGGGCCAGCACCAGACCCACCGGCGTCGCGATCACCACGCTGATCAGGAAGCCCACGACGCCGCGCTGCAGCGAGGTCCAGACGGCCTCTTGAAGCTTGCCCTCGCCCCAGAGGATTCCGACCTGGCCGATGACATCCAGGGGGCCGGGCACGACGTCGCGCCGCTTGAAGCCGAGGGAGACGTACAACTGCCAGAGGATGATCAGCACCGCGAGCGCGGCCACCGGCAGCAGGATCCGGCTCCAGTCGATGCGGACCTTGCGGATGGAGTCAGACTGCAGGGAGTCGAGGCCCGCTTCGAGCTCGCGGAGATCTTCCTTGCCGGTGGAGGAACGGGTCAGGGCAGCGTGGACCTTGTGGGTCTCGGCCGGTGCTTCCGCCACGGGAAGCTGGTTACTTGGCATGGCGGCGGATCTCCTCGCGTAGCCGGGTGGTGATTTCGCCGGTGAGCTGGCCGGCCAGCCCGGCGTCGGTGCGGTGCTCTTCGCTGACGTGCCATTCCCGCACCACGCGGCCGGGCCGGGAGGAGAGCAGCAGGACGCGCTGGCCAAGCCGGACGGCCTCGCGGACGTTGTGGGTGACAAAGACGATGGTCCGGCCGGTTTCCTTCCAGATCCGCTCCAGCTCGTCATGGAGCAGGTCCCGCGTAATCGCGTCCAGGGCCGCGAACGGCTCGTCCATGAGCAGCAGCTGGCGGTCCTGGGCCAGCGACCGGGCCAGGGAGACGCGCTGGCGCATCCCGCCGGAGAGTTCGTGGGGCCGTTTGTCCCCTGCACCGCCCAGGTGCACCAGGTCCAGCAGCTCCCCCGCCCGGACCCGGCGGTCGGCTTTCCCGACGCCGCGCAGCTTCAGGGCCAGCTCGATGTTCTCCCGCGCGGTCAGCCAGGGAAACAGTGCCGCGTCCTGGAACATGAAGGCGGCGCCGTCGCTGGGCACTTCCAGGGCGCCCGACGTCGGGGCCTCCAGTCCCGCCATGATGTTGAGCAGGGTGGACTTGCCGCAGCCGGAGGCACCGAGCAGGGCGACGAACTCGCCCTGCCCGATGGTGGCGTTGACGTCGTCCAGCACCGGGGCGCCGGCGCCGAAACGCTTGCCCAGGTGTTCCAGTACGACTGGCATGGTCTGGTCCTTACTGTTGTGGCGGATGGCTGGGGGCCCGGGCGCTAGTCCTTGCCGAGCCCCTCGGCGGAGATCTTCTTGCCGGCCGCACTCTCGCTCAGAACGCTGTTGAGCGCCGTGAGGTCGAAGATGCCGTTGATGTCGGCCTGCTTGGTGGTGCCGGCGTCGACGCCGTCCTGGAGCAGTTTCCTGTACGTCCCTGCGAGCGGGTCGGTAGTGAAGACGATGTTCTTCAGGGACCGGTCGATGACGTCGGCCGGCAACGCCTTGCCGGCGGCTGCCTTGAGTCCGTCGTTGAGGACGGTGGCTTTCTCGGCGGCGGGCGCCGCGTTGAGCCAGTCCACGGATTCGACGTGGCCCTTCAGCAGCGCCTGCACCGTGGCGGGGTGCTCGGCCGCGAACGTCTTGTTGACGATCAGGACGGTGGTGACGAACTCGCCCTTCTCCCACAGGTCCTTCTCGTCGACCAGGACCTTAGCGCCGGCCTGGAGCACCAGGCGGGAGGCCCAGGGCTCGGGCAGCCACGCACCGTCGAGCTTGCCGTCCTGGAACAGCTTGAGGGTCTGGGCGTTCTCGGTCGGGTTGATCGAGACGTCGCCGCTGCCGTCCGTGGAGGTCTTGAAGCCCTGCTTGCCGAGCCAGGCCCGGAGGGCCACGTCCTGGGTGCCGCCGAGCTGCGGCGACGCGAGCGTCTTGCCCTTGAGGTCGGCGGCCGAGTTGATGCCGGGCTTGACCACCAGCTGCGCTCCGCCGGCCGCCGCGCCGGCGATGATGCTGATGGACTGGCCGTTGCTCTTGACATAGGAGTTGATGGCCGGGTTGGGGCCGATGTAGGTGGCGTCGATGGCGCCGGCGTTCAGGGCCTCGATCGCGGCCGGCCCGGCGTTGAACACCTGCGTGCTGAGCTTGGTCGCCCCGAGGTCCTTGGCGATGAACCCCTTGTTGACACCCACCAGGGCCGGGGCGTGGGTGATGTTGCCAAAGTAGCCGAGCCTGAGTTCCGTGGCCGGGCCGGCGTCCGCCGCTGCCGCTGCGGGGGCGGTTTCGGGGCTGCGGGACAGCGAGGATGCAACGGCTGCTCCGGCGCCGATCAGGAGCACGAGGCCCGCGACCAGGGCGATTTCCAGGGTGCGCTTGCGTTTGGGTTTGCCGGTCTCGCCGGCGACGATCCGGGTGGTGCCGGGCTGTGAGCCGGGCCCGGGGTTTTCGGGGGTGTGTGACATGGGTGAAGTCCTGTTCTGGGGTGTGTGCGGAAGGGCCGGGCGGATGGTCAGCGCCGGCGACATCGCCCCTGGAAGTCCCTGCGGGGGAGGCCGGGGAACCGTTCCTGTGTCTTCATTCATTCACCATAGGGAGTGTCATATTCGGGGTTCAACGGCCCGGAAACCGGGGGTCACGCGGGTTCACGCAGCGTCACATTCGGCCCCAAAAGACGGCAGCTTGTTTCCCGGACCGCCGCCCATGGCGACCGACCGGGGAACAAGCTGCGCCCGTGTGACACGTGGCCTAGATCGAGTAGCGCTCGTCCTCGTGGTCGCCGGGGTGGTCGTTGACCAGGCCTGCGGCGAGGGTGTTGCCGTCGAGCGGGTCGATCACGAGGAACGCCCCGGTGCGGCGGTGGTGCAGGTAGTTCTCCAGCGGCAGCGGAGCGGCGAGCCGGAGCTGCGCGTGCCCGATGTCGTTGAGCTCCAGGGTGGTGGTCGGCTCCAGGCCGAAGCTGGCGAGGTCGAGCCTGCCTGTCACGTTCCGGACCAGGGCCTGGACCGTGCGGGTGCCGTGCTTGACCAGGACCTTGGAGCCCTCCCGGAGCGGCTTGGGCGAGAGCCAGCACAGGGCGGCGTAGAGGTCTGCACTGCTTTCACGCACGGTGCCGGCCGCCGCGATCGTGTCACCGCGGGCGACGTCGAACTCATCGGCCAGGCGCAGGGACACGGACTGCGGGGCGGCCGCCTCGGCGAGCTCGCGGCCCGCGAAGTCGATCCCGGTGATGGTGGTGGTGCGCGGGGCCTGGCCCGGGGTCAGGATGCTGACCTGGTCCCCCAGTTTCACGGAGCCTTCGGTGATCTGGCCGGCGTAGGCACGGTAGTCGCGGTAGGCCTCGGGATCGAGGCCGCCGGCGATGGCGTCCGGAGCCAGCGCGCCCTGCGGCCGGATCACCAGCTGGACCGGGAAACGGAAGCTTTCGAGGTGGCTTTCGAGTTCGTCGGCGGCCGGCAGCGTCTCCAGGACCTCCAGGAGCGCCGGGCCGTCGTACCACGGGGTCCGCTCCGAGCGGTCCACCACGTTGTCGCCGTCGAGGGCCGAGACGGGGATGACCCGGAGATCGGCGACGCCGTCGGAACCGAGCCCGAGTTCGCGCCCGACCTGCTGGACGTCCGCCTCGATCCCGCGGAACACGTCCTCGCTGAAATCCACGAGGTCGATCTTGTTCACGGCGACGATCACGTGTGCCACGCGCAGCAGCTGCAGCACGGACAGGTGCCGCCGGGTCTGCTCGAGGACACCCTTGCGGGCGTCGATGAGCACGACGACGGCGTCCGCGGTGGACGCGCCGGTCACCGTGTTCTTGGTGTACTGCACGTGCCCGGGGCAGTCCGCGAGGATGAAGCTGCGCCGGTCCGTGGCGAAGTAGCGGTAGGCGACATCGATTGTGATGCCCTGCTCGCGCTCCGCGCGCAGGCCGTCGGTCAGCAGGGCGAGATCGATCGCTTTTGTGCCGGTGGCCCCTTCACCACCGAACCCGCGGTCCGCCGAGGTGCGGGCGACGGCGTCGAGCTGGTCGGCGAGGATCGCCTTCGAGTCATGCAGGAGCCGGCCCACCAGGGTGGACTTGCCGTCGTCGACGGAGCCTGCGGTGGCGAAGCGGAACAGCGTGGTGGGCAGCGCCGCGGCAACGAGGTCCGGGCCCGGGAGAAACGTTTCCGTGCTCATTAGAAATAGCCGTCCTTCTTGCGGTCTTCCATGGCGGCCTCGGAGATGCGGTCATCGGCCCGGGTGGCGCCACGTTCGGTGATGGTCGAGGCGGCAACCTCAATGACGACGTCGCGCACCGTGGCGGCGGCCGATTCCACGGCGCCGGTGCAGGACATGTCGCCGACAGTCCGGTAGCGGACGGTCTTGGTGATGACTTCCTCGTGCTCGCGCGGCTGGGAGACCTCGCCGACGGCGCGCCACATGCCGTCGCGGGCGAAGACTTCGCGGTCGTGGGCGTAGTACAGGCCCGGCAGCTCGATGTTCTCGCGCTCGATGTAGCGCCACACGTCCAGTTCGGTCCAGTTGCTGATGGGGAACGCGCGGACGTGCTGGCCCACCGTGTGCCGGCCGTTGTAGAGGTTCCACAGCTCGGGTCGCTGGTTGCGGGGGTCCCACTGGCCGAACTCGTCGCGCAGGCTCAGGATCCGCTCCTTGGCCCGGGCCTTGTCCTCGTCCCGGCGGCCGCCGCCGAAGACGGCGTCGAACTTGTTGCGCTGGATCGCATCCAGCAGCGGGACGGTCTGCAGCGGGTTCCGGGTCCCGTCGGCACGCTCGGCCAGCTCACCGGAGTCGATGAACTCCTGGACGGAGCCGACGACGAGCTTCAGGCCCAGCCGTTCCACAGTGCGGTCGCGGAAGTCGATGACCTCGGGAAAGTTGTGGCCGGTGTCCACGTGCAGCACCGGGAAGGGCACCTTGCCGGGCCAGAAGGCCTTCGTGGCCAGGTGCAGCATCACCACGGAATCCTTGCCGCCGGAGAACAGCAGCGCAGGCTTCTCAAACTCGGCGACCACCTCGCGGATGATGTGAATGGCCTCGGACTCAAGGGTGTCGAGGCTCGAGAGGCGTGAACCTGCGACGCCGATTGCCGCCCCCGCCCCTGCGCCGCGCGGCTGATCTTCGATCAGCCCAGCGCGC
>NZ_KI914926.1:0-17638 GCF_000520575.1 Arthrobacter sp. I3 | reverse complement strand
TCAGCCCAGCGCGCGGCTCCGACAGGCCCGATGCCACTCCCTGGGCGGCAATCGGCGTCTCAGCTGCATCGTTGTCCAGCACCGACAGCTCCAGGTCCTCGTTGGTGATTTGAGTTCTCATACGTGTAGTCCGCATTCTGTCTTGTCGGTTCCTGCCCAGCGTCCGGCGCGGGGGTCGTCGCCGGGCGCCACCTTGCGGGTGCAGGGCTGGCAGCCAATGGACGGGTAGCCCTGTGAAAGCAGCGGGTTGACGGGAAGAAGGTTGTCGTCGGAATACTGCACCAGCTGGTCGAAGGTCCAGGCCGCCACCGGGTTGACCTTGACCAGGCCGTTGGCCTCGTCCCAGGTGATCAGCGGCGTGTTGGTGCGGGTGGGCGCCTCGTCGCGGCGGACTCCGGTGAACCAGAGCTCGTAGCCGGCCAGGGTGCGGCGCAGCGGCGCCACTTTGCGCAGGGCGCAGCACTGCGCGGGGTCGCGGGCGAAGAGGTCCTTGCCCAGGAGCCGGTCCTGCTGTTCCACGGTGTTCTCCGGCAGCACGTCCACGACGTTGACGCGCAGGTTGGCCGCGACCTCGTCGCGCGTCGCGTGCGTCTCCGGGAAGTGGTATCCGGTCTCAAGGAACAGGACGTCGACGCCGGGGAGCTCGTCCGCGACCAGCGCCGGGAGGACCGCATCCGCCATGGAGCAGGCGACGGCGACAGTCGGCAGTTCGAAATTGCGGGCCACCCAGGCAATGACGTCGCGGGCCGGGGCGTCCCAGCCGAGCTCGGCGGCGCCGGCCTCGGCGAGGGCCTTGAGCTCGTCGTGGGAGCGGAGCGCTGCGGTCACTGCAGATCACCCTCTTCCGCGGCGAAGGCCCACTCGGCGAAGCTTTGGCCCTCGGAGCGGTCGGCGACGAACTTGCGGACCACGCGTTCGACGTAGTCGGGCAGCTCCCCGGCCGTGACCTTCAGGCCGCGGACGGTGCGGCCCAGGCCTGCCTCCTCGCGGCTGTCGGACGCCAGCCCGCCGCCGAGGTGGACTTGGAAGCCCGGGGTGGGGTCGCCGTCGGGCGTTGGCAGCATCATGCCCTTGAGGCCGATGTCCGCCGTCTGGATCCGGGCGCAGGAGTTGGGGCAGCCGTTGATGTGCAGGGACAGCGCCTGGGGCAGCTGCTTGCTCTCGGCGAGGTCGGCCAGCCGGCGCTCCAGCTCGGCAACCGCCGTCGCCGCGGTCACCTTCGTTTCCACGATGGCGAGCTTGCAGAACTCGATGCCAGTGCAGGCGATGGTGCCGCGCCGGAACACGGACGGGCGGGCGGACAGGCCCAGCGCGTCGAGCTCGGCCACGAGCGGGTCCACCTCATCCTTGGGCACGTCGAGGACCACGAGCTTCTGGTGCGGGGTGGTGCGCAGGCGCTGCGAGCCGCGGGCCTCCAGGGTGTCCGCGAGCTTGACCAGCTGGCTGCCGGAGAGGCGGCCGGCCAGCGGGGTGGCGCCGATGAAGAACTTGCCGTCCTTTTGTTCGTGCACGCCGATGTGGTCACCGGGCGTTGAGGGCTTCGGGGCGGCCGGGCCGTCGGCGAGCTTGTAGCCGAGGTATTCGTCCTCGAGGACCTGGCGGAACTTCACCGGCCCCCAGTCGGCCAGCAGGAACTTCAGGCGGGCCTTGGTGCGCATGCGCCGGTAGCCGTAGTCGCGGAAGATGCTGGTGACGCCGAGCCACACGTCGGCGGCCTGGTCCGGCCGGACGAAGGCGCCGAGGCGCTTGCCCAGCATGGGGTTGGTGGAGAGCGCGCCGCCCACCCAGAGGTCGTAGCCGATGCCGAGTTCGGGGTGGACCAGGCCCACCAGGGCGACGTCGTTGATCTCGTGCACCACGTCCTGGCTGGGGTGGCCGGTGATGGCGGTCTTGAATTTGCGCGGCAGGTTGGCCAGTTCCGGGTCGCCGATGAACCGCTCGGCGAGTTCCTGGATCAGCGGCGTGGGATCGATGATCTCGTCCTTGGCGATGCCCGCCACCGGGGAGCCGAGGATGACGCGGGGCACGTCGCCGCAGGCTTCCGTGGTGGACAGCCCCACGCCTTCGAGCCG
Source organism: Arthrobacter sp. I3 (assembly GCF_000520575.1). Taxonomy (NCBI): domain Bacteria; kingdom Bacillati; phylum Actinomycetota; class Actinomycetes; order Micrococcales; family Micrococcaceae; genus Arthrobacter; species Arthrobacter sp. I3. The sequence continues at coordinate 15,566 of NZ_KI914926.1, read as the reverse complement.
GCGCCAAATTTCGGGCATGTCTTCGACCCGGATCCAGTGCAGCTGGATGTTCTGGCGGTCCGTGAGATCGGCCGAGTCGCGGGCGAAGTCCACGGAGATCTGGCCGATGACCCGCAACTGCCCGGTGGTGAGCGCACCGCCGTCGATCCTGACGCGGAGCATGAAGTATTTGTCTTCGAGCTCATGCGGCTCAAGCGTGGCGGTCTTGCCGCCGTCGATCCCGGGTTTGCGCTGGGTATAGAGCCCCCACCAGCGGAAGCGGCCATGCAGGTCGGTGCCGTCGATCGAGTCGAAGCCGTGCTTGGAGTAGACGGACTCAATACGCTCGCGGACGTTGAGGCCGTTGTCTTCCTGTTTCCAGGTCTCGTTGGCGTTCAGCGGCGTGGTGCCGTCCACTTTCCACTGGCCGTGCGGCTTTGCGGCCGGGCGGGGAGGGCGCTTGGTGCGGCCGGCGGCAGCCTCGTCCGTGGACGCTCCGGCTAGAGCTGTATCAGTCATGCATCGACTGTAGGGGCGGCCGTAATCCCGTCACAAAGGGTCAGAAACGGAGAGTCACCTAGGGCAACATTTCGTCACGAACCGCCGAAAACCCTTGAAGTCGCCCTGCAGCTGTGCATCTGCGCGGACCGTCAGGGCCGGGGCTGCCGGGCCCCGGCCAGCGCCGCGTCGTAGCGTTCCAGGGCAATTTCGGCGAGGACCGGAGAGGGCAGCAGCGGCGCCGTCACCAGGTCCGCGCCGGCCTTGGCCAGCTGGTCATGGAAGAAGCCGGGCGCCAGGAGATACGAGGCGATGACGACGCGGCCGCCAAGGTCCACCGCTCCGGCCGACTCCCCCGCGCCGGCACCGCCGGCGGCCTCCTCGCGGAGCATGGCGACGGCGTCGGGAACCGAGGGTTTGGCGGAGGCGCCGTAGGCGGCCACGATCCGGTTGGAACGCAGGGCACGGAGCTGGTCCGTGAGTTCCTCGACATTCTGTGCGGCGCTGGGATCGGAGGACCCGGCGGCGGCGAGGACCACGGCGTCGTTGTCCGTTACCCCGGCCTCGCGCAGCCGCGCATCGAGCAGCGCCGCGAGCCGCGGATCCGGCCCCAGCGGCGCCGCGGCCAGGGTGTCCGGCCGGCTCTTCACGGCGCGGGCGATGTCCACCTTGACGTGGTATCCGACGCTGAGCAGCAACGGAACCACGACGGCGGTTACCCCCGCCGGGAGGCCCGCCACGACGGCCGGCAGGTCCGGATCCTGCACGTCGACGTAGGCCTCGCGGACGTCCAGCCCGGGACGGAGCCCGGCGATGCCGTCCCGGAGCGCGTTGACCTCCGCGGCCCCGTGCGGGCTCGACGTGCCGTGGGCGCAGGCGATCAGGATGGGGGTATTCATAGCCGTTAGCGTAACCTTGGAGCCGCCCTATCCGCCCCCTTGCAACCGACCGGGACGCTTCATGACCTTCTCCTTCAGCCTTGTCCTGGTCTGGCTTGACCTCGCCGGCGTGTTCTTCTTTGCGGTCTCCGGCTCGCTGCTCGCTGCGCGGAAGCAGTTCGACATCATCGGCTCGCTGCTCCTGGCCTCGGTGGTGAGCCTGGGCGGGGGCGTCATCCGCGACATCATCATCAACGCGGGCCCGCCCGCCGCGTTCACCAACCCGGCATACCTGGCACCGCCCCTGTTTGCCACGGTGCTGGTGTATTTTCTGTTCTCCAGCGTCCAGCGCTTCACGTCGCTGCTGATGCTGTTCGACGCCGGCGGGCTGGCCCTGTTCTGCATCACCGGCACACTGAAGGCGCTGGCCGCCGGGATGAATCCTGTGGCCGCCGTCCTGCTGGGTGTCACGACGGCGGTGGGTGGCGGCCTGCTGCGGGATATCACCGCCAACGAGGTCCCACAGCTCTTCGACCCCAAGGATCTGTACGCTCTGCCGGCGTTCGCCGGGTCGGCGTTGACCGTGATCCTGTCCCTTACGGGGACCTTCACCGCGGTGAGCGCCTGCGCCGTCGCCGGGCTTGTCTTCGCCTTCCGGGTCACGGCCTGGCGGCGCCACTGGTACGTTCCGCTGGCGGTGCGCGGCTGGCACCGGCTGGGCCCGGACACCGCGGAAAACGACCGCTGAGGATTAGCTAGGATAAGACCATGACTGACATGTTCCTCGAGAAATTCCGCGCGCTTGTCCCGAAGTATCTCGAAGACGAATGGCAGGAAGAAGATGGCCTCCCGGCCGAGGAGCTCGACGCCGCCCTCGCCGAACACCAGTTCCAGGTCCCGATGGTCCTGCGCGAGTTCTACCTGGCAGTCGGCGGCTGCGAGGACATCATGGAGGCCTACCACTACTTCTGGGACCCCGAAGAGCTCGAAGTGGATGATGAGGGCTTCCTCATGTTCCTTGAGGACGAGGAAGAGCAGTTCACCTGGGGCTTCCGTGTGGGGGACCTCAGCATCCCGGATCCCATCGTGTACCGCCGCAACAACGCCCGCGGCCAGTGGAAGAGCGAGGAAGGGACCTTCTCCGAATTCGTCTTCGACATGTTCGAGTGGGCCTTCAACGACGAGGACGAAGAGTAGGCTCCACGGCCTCTCCTCCCCTCTCCGGCCGCCCCCTCTCCCATCTCCCTCCAGCCGCCCTCTCCCCCCTCTCTCCTGCGGCCGCCGATTCTCCCCTTGTTTGGCGTCCCCGCCGGCGTGTCCGGCGGAACCGCCGGCATTCTGTGGCAACGGGATTCCATACATGGGGAAATTCAGCGGATGACCCTGCCGCGCAGGACCTGCCCCACCTCATCGATCACCTTCTGCGGGTTGTAAACGACGTCGTGATATCCGTACCGGAGGACGGCGTAGCCGGTCAGGATGCTGGCGTTGTTCCGGCCCCGGTCCTTCTTGACCTGCGCGCGCTCAAGATGGGTGCTCCCGTCGATCTCCACGATCAGGAATCCTTCAAGCAGGAGGTCCACGACGCCGATCCCCGGCAGGTGCACCTGCGTCTGGGTGTAGATTCCCCGGCTCCTGAAGAGCAGCCTGGCAACGACCTCGATCGCCGAGTCCGCCGTGCCGTCGACCAGGGCCAGGACCGCGCGGGCGGCCCCGTTCCGGTTTCCCGGCAGCCGCCGGCGCAGATAGTCCAGCGAGGTGCGGCCCTGCAGCAGGGCACTTTCCACCATGACCGCAGCATCCACCGGGGGCAGGCAGCGCAGCGCGTGGAGCAGAGTGTCGGTGAGTCCGGCCACGGGGCGCGGGTATTCCGGTGGCACCAGGCTGCCGCGGTGGATGACCATTCCGGGCGCTGAACCGTGCGCGCACAGCAGGTGCAGCCGTGCGGGCTCGTGGAGGCGCCATATGCCGTGGAACGGCGCGGCGGAGGCACAGGTGAGCATGCCGTTCGCGAGCACGGCGGCCACGAAATCCGCCCGCGCCCCGGGCAGCGCCACCACCCCATGGCGGAGGCGGCGAATTTCCCCGGCAGCCACGGCAGCGCGGATCCTGTTCGGCGTAAAACCGGCCTGCAGCAGCGTGGCCGTGCGGGCAACCGAGCCGGCGTATTCCAGATAACCCGTAACGTCCATGGGGCAAGCACACACGCGGCATGACAGCCCCGGGGGCCACAACATCGGTTATGTGGACAACTCCGCACCATCCGCGCCGCTGGTATTCCCCGCTTTTGACCGTGTCCGACGGCGTGTCCCGCCAACGGCCGGCGTGCCTCGAAGCTGTCCGGCCAAAGGTGGGGAAACTCAGCGCGACAACGTCCGGCAATGAATTGCAATCTTATGACAAGAAATTTACAGATAGGTCTGGACGCTATGACATAACTGTCATAGACTTGTTTCTGGGTTCACCAAATGCCTCCGGTGGATCTGATGCGAACGGAGAAATGGCCCCGGTTCGGCACAACGGAAGACTCGAACGTTGTGAGGAACCGGGGCCATTCCGTTTAAGCCGGAAGCCAGGCTAATCGGCAGGCTGCACCCAGCCGGAAGAACCGGCCGGGGAGCGACTCCGGCCCGGCTGTACCGCCGGGCTTGGCGTAGCTGGTGTGGCCGGCGCCAAGGGCTCAGCGGCAGGAGGCCGGGGACTTAGCTGCTGCGGTCCACTACGGCGTGGGCGAAGCTGGTCAGCGAGGCCTTTACGACGCCCTCAGGCAGCGGGGCAAGGGCGGCAATGGCCTCATCGGCCCAAGTGCGTGCCACCACCCAGGACTGTGCAGTGACGGGGTGCTCCCGGAGTCCGGCCACGGCGGCGGCCAGGGCCTCATCCGAGCTGAGGTCACCGTCGATCAGTGTCAGCAGTTCGACGGCGGCCAGGTCGCCGTCGCGGGCCGCGTTGCGCAGCAGCAGCACGGGCAGGGTGGGCACGCCCTCGCGCAGGTCGGTTCCCGGCGACTTGCCGGACTTGACCTTGATCCCGGTGACGTCGATGACGTCGTCGGCGAGCTGGAAGGCCACGCCCACCTTCTCGCCGTACTCGACCAGGATCGGCTCGTAGGCTTCGTCGGCGCCGGAGAAGATCGCACCCAGCTGCCCGGAGGCGGCCACGAGCGAGCCGGTCTTGTCCGCGATGACGGAGAGGTAGTGCGCCAAGGGGTCCTCGTCCGGGCGCGGTCCCACGGTCTCGTGCAGCTGGCCCAGGCAGAGCCGTTCAAAGGTGCGGGCCTGGATGCCAAGCGCCCGGGACCCGAGCTCCGAGACCAGGATGGAGGCGCGCGCAAAGATGAGGTCGCCGGTCAGGACCGCGACGGAGTTGCCCCAGACCTCGTGGGCCGTCGGCGCCCCCCGGCGGAACGGCGCGGAGTCCATGACGTCGTCGTGGTAGAGGGTGGCGAGGTGCGTCAGTTCGACGACGACGGCGGCCTGCACCACTGCGGGCAGGGAGGCGTCGCCAAGGTGGGCGCACAGCAGGGTCAGCAGCGGGCGGATCCGCTTGCCTCCGGCTTCCACGAGGTGGCGCGACGTTGCGTCAGCCAGGGGATCGGAGTTGGCAATGGCTTCGCGCAGCTTCTTCTCGACGCGCGCCAGGTTGGTGGTGAGCGCCGGGCCCAGCTCGGGGTCGCCCGCGATGGCCGAGAAGCCTGCCGGCAGCTGGAGCCCGGTGGCGATCGCGGTGGTGTTGAGGCTGGGTTCAGCGCTCGGCAGGCCGTGTCCGGCGTGCGTCCAGCTTTGGTCTGCAGAGTTGGTCACGGGTTAACCCTAACTTTTTGTTGCGGAAACCGCGGAGTTGGCGCCGGAGTGCGGAACGCTGTCCGTGGTGGACGCGGCCTTGTTGGACGTTGCCTGATTGGACGTGGCGGGAACCAGGGATTCCAGGACCCGGATGACCCGGTCCTCGAAGCCCTTGGCGGCGGGATCGGTGAGGTTGGCCAGCATCCGCACCACGAAACGCATGAGCACGGGAACAGGCATACCCGTCCGTAGGGCCAGTTTCATAACGGCCGGCTTGCCGATCAGGGCGGCGAACGCCCGTCCCAGTGTGAAGTGTGAGCCCCACTGCTGGCGCACGTAGTCGGCGTACCGGGCAAGGTGCGCGTCGGCGTCGGCCGCGCTCCAGCCTGCCGACGCGGACCGGGCGGCGCCGTCGATGATGAATTCGGCCGCGAAGCGGGCGGACTCCATGGCGTAGGAGATGCCCTCGCCGTTGAACGGGGAGACCATCCCGCCGGCGTCGCCGAGGAGCAGCAGGCCGGGAGAATAGTGCGGGGTGCGGTTGAAGCCCATGGGCAGCGCGGCGCCACGGATTTCGCCCACCTGGTTGTCCGGGGTGAAGCCCCAGTCGGCGGGCATGCCGGCGGTCCATTCGCGCAGCACCTGCTTATAGTCCAGCTTGCCGAAGTCCTTCGAGGAGTTCAGGATGCCCAGGCCCACGTTGGAGGTGCCGTCGCCGACGCCGAACACCCAGCCGTAGCCGGGCAGGAGCTTGCCGTCGCGGCCGGGAAGCTCGAGCCAGCCTTCCATCCAGTCGTCGTCGTGCCGCGGCGAGGTGAAGTAGGTCCGCACAGCCACGCCGAGCGGCCGGTCGTCGCGCTTGCCGATGCCCAGTGAGACGGCGGTGCGCGTCGAGTTCCCGTCGGCGGCGAGGACTACGTCGGCGCTGAAGTCGCGCGTCTCGCCGGTCTTGCGCCCGGAGTTGTCCAGCAGCGCGGCGCGCACGCCGGTGACCCGGCCATCCTCGGAGCGCAGCGCCTCGGTGACGCTGTGGCGTTCCAGCACGACGGCGCCCGCGGACTGGGCATGCCGGGCGAGCTGTTCGTCGAAGCCGAGCCGGGTGCGGATCAGCCCGTACTGCGGGAAGTCGGCAACCTCCGGCCAGGGCAGTTCGATCGTGCGGCCGCCGGCGATCAGGCGCAGGCCCTTGTTCCGCCGCCAGCCGTCGGTTTCGGGGTGCGCGAGTCCCAGCTTCTGGATCTCGCGGACCGCGCGCGGGGTGAGTCCGTCGCCGCAGACCTTCTCGCGGGGAAAGCTGGTTTTCTCCAGCACCGTGACGTCAATGCCGGCTTTGGCAAGGTAGTAGGCGGCGGTGGATCCGGCCGGGCCCGCCCCGACGATCAGTACATTCACAGCAGGGATCGGCTATCGGCCGGGCCGGGTGATGTTGCGGCGCAGCTTGGCCACGGGTCCGGTGTGGGCGGCCAGCGCCGCAGCGCCGGCGGCAGGGCCGGTTGAGGGGTCGGCCGGTTTCTGGGCCCGGTGCACGGCGACGATGCCGCCGCTGAGGTTGCGGTACGTGACGGATTCCCAGCCGGCCTCCTGCAGCCAGGCCGCAAGGTGGTCCTGGTCCGGCCAGGCGCGGATGGACTCGGCGAGGTAGACGTAGGCGTCGGGGTTGGAGGAGGCCTTGACGGCGATGGCCGGCAGGGCCCGCATGAGGTATTCGGTGTACATGGTGCGCCACAGCGGCACCACGGGCTGGGAGAACTCCGCGATGACCAGCCGGCCGCCGGGCTTGGTGACCCGCAGCATCTCGGCCAGGGCCTTCTTCGGCTCGTTGACGTTGCGCAGGCCAAAGGAGATCGTGCTGGCGTCAAAGGTGTTGTCCGCGAACGGCAGGCGGGTGGCATCCCCGGCGATGAAGTCGATGTCCGGGCGGCGGCGCTTGCCGACCTTGAGCATGCCGAGGGAGAAATCGCAGGCGATGACGTTGATGCCTGCGTCGGCGTACGGCTCGCTGGAGGTGCCGGTGCCGGCGGCGAGGTCCAGGACGTGCTGGCCGGCCGATACGCCCATGGCCTCCACCACCACCTTGCGCCAACGCCGTGTCTGCCCCAAGGACAGGACATCGTTGACGACGTCGTATTTGGGGGCGACGTCGTCAAACATCGTGGCTACTTCGTCCGGACGCTTATCCAAGGATGCTCGGTTCACCCTGACATTGTCTCAAATGATCGGCGCTCCCACGAACGGGCCGCCAATTGACGCGGCTTTCACCTGCGGCAACGGCCGCCACGGCCCCGTGCAGGCCCGGCCGGCTCGTGTATATCCACCCAATGGGCGATCACGGGCTAGTGTTATGCCATCATGACGAGCACGTTCCGCACCTTGACAGTCCCCCTCGATGCCGAAACTTTCCCCGGGGGCCTGCCGTCGTTTCTGGTCCGGGACGATGTCCTCTGCTGGACCCGCCGCGAGGCCGGTCTCGTGGGCTTCGGCGAGATTGCCCGTTTCACCGCCACCGGGCCCGAGCGCTTTCTGGAAGCGGACATCTGGTGGCGCCACCAGGTCCTGGAGGCAGACATCCAGGACAGTGTGGGCTGCCCAGGCACCGGCCCGGTCGCCTTCGGCTCCTTCGCCTTCTCCAAGGCCTCCGCCCATGAGTCCCGGCTGCTGGTCCCGGAAATCGTTGTCGGGCTCCGTGACGGCCAGGCCTGGCTGACCCAGCTCACGTTCGACGACGGCGACCTCACCGAAGCCGGTGCCCGCGCCGCCCTGGAGCGCTGGCTTCACAGCACCAGCGCCAATCCCGGGACCGGCGCCAATCCGGGGACCAGCGCGACCGTGGTGGACGACCCGGTGCCGGCGGCCGCGCAGGCCGGTGGCGCCGTCGTCCGTCCTTTGCCATTGGCCGCAGGGGCAACGTTGCACACCGGCTCGCTCAGCGAGGAAGGCTGGATGGCCGCCGTTGCCGCCGGCGTCGCGGAGATCCGGACCGGCGCCCTGGAAAAGCTGGTGCTGGCGCGGGACGTCGTGGCCACCGTCCCCACCGGCGTCAAGGCCGCCGAGGTGCTGCGCGAACTGTCCGCCCGGTACCGCGAATGCTGGACGTACGGGGTGGACGGGCTGGTGGGGGCCACTCCGGAAATGCTGATCCAGGTGGAGGGCCGCACCGCGCAGGCGCGCGTCCTGGCCGGCACCCTGGACCGCCGCGACGCCGATGGCATGGCGGGCTCGCCGCTGGAATTCGCCGAACGGGTGCTGGCCGGCTCCGAGAAGCAGCGGCACGAACACGACATCGCAATCCAGTCCCTGACCACGCAGCTGGCCCCGTTTTCCGAGGCCATGAACGCACACAGCGAGCCCTTCATCCTCGAACTGCCCAATGTGTGGCATCTGGCCTCGGACGTCAAGGCTGAACTGGCCGAGGTGGAAGGCCACGTCCCCACGTGCCTGGCCCTGATCAACGCGCTGCATCCGACCGCCGCCGTCTGCGGTACCCCCACCACCGTGGCCGGGGCGCTCATCCGCAAGCTCGAGCACCTGGACCGCGGCCCGTATGCCGGGCCGGTCGGCTGGCTCGACGCGGCCGGCAACGGCGAGTGGGGCATCGCCCTGCGTGGCGCCGTCATCGAATCCCCGCACACGGTCCGGCTCTATGCGGGCTGCGGAGTGGTGGACGGCTCGGTTCCCGAGACTGAGCTCGCCGAGACGTGGGCGAAGTTCCGGCCGATGCTGGAGTCGCTCGGCATCAGCAGCTAGGCCGCGGGGCCGGTGACGCCGGCCGGGCCGGCGAATCGGCCGTCGGACTTGCACCGCAGGAACTGGCGAAACGGACAGGAATCCGGGATCACAGACAGATCGGGCATTGAAGATATTGCATTCGGGTCTGGTTTAGTTATCCAATAGTGAAACTTAGTTTTCTGTGACGTACATCTCTTGTTCGGCGATACACTATAAATCGGCCTCGTTACGCATCCCTCCGGCAACAAAAGGTAAGAAAATGCAGATCTCCCCTTCGCTCCTGAGCAACCCCGCAATGAAGGTCGCCACGGTGCTCGCCGTCGGCGCATTGGCCTTGACGGCCTGCACGAACGCCTCCGAGACCGGCCCCTCCGGCGCGGCTTCCGCTTCGGGCAGTGCCGCGGCCAGCTTTGACCCCAGCACGGTCCAGAAGGACGATGCCCTGGCGGCCATGTTGCCCGAGGCGATCAAGGCTAAAGGCACCCTGACCGTGGGCTCGGATACCTCCTACGCCCCCGCGGAATTCCTCGGCACCGACGGCCAGACCCCCGTGGGCTACGACGTCGACATCGCCAAGGCGATCGGTGCGGCGCTCGGCCTGAAGGTCCAGGTCCAGACGGCCGAATTCACCGGCATCCTTCCGGCTCTCGGCCCGAAGTACGACCTCGGGGTCTCTTCCTTCACGATCAACCCGGAGCGGCTTGCCGCGGTGAACATGGTCAGCTACTACCAGGCAGGTACCGGCTGGGCCGTTCAGAAGGGCAACCCCAAGAAGATCTCCCTCGATGACCTCTGCGGCAAGTCCATCGGCGTGCAGACCGGCACCATCCAGGAAGATCCGGACCTCTCGGACCGCAACAAGAAGTGCACCGCCGAGGGCAAGCAGCCCATTAACATCGTGACCCTCAAGACCCAGACGGACATCACCACCCGACTGGTCAACGGCAGCATCGATGCCATGGCCGCTGACTCCCCCATCATCGGCTACGCACTGACCCAGACCAACGGCCAGCTCGAGAAGCTCGGCGAAGTCTACGATTCTGCTCCCCAGGGCATCGCCGTCGCCAAGTCGGACACGGCCCTGGCGGACGTCGTCCAGAAGACCATGACCAAACTGATGGAAGACGGTTCCTACAAGAAGATCCTTGAGGGCTGGGGCGTCACCGACGGTGCCATCACCAAGTCCGAGGTCAACCCGGCGGTCGCGTCTTGAGCCTCCCCACAACCGGATCCGCAGCAGGGGCAGAGATGGACAGCCATCAGGACCCTCACGCCGCACCGGTACTGAACAATGCAGTACCGGTACGGCACCCCGGCCGCTGGATCAGCGCCATCATCATCGTCGGCTTCCTGCTTGCCTTCCTGCAGAGCCTGTTCACGAACCCCAACTTCCGCTGGGACGTCGTCGGCACCTACATCCTGGACACCAAGGTGGTCCAGGGCGTCGTCTGGACCCTGTTCCTGACATTTGCGTCCATGGTCCTGGCCATCGTCCTGGCCATCCTCCTGGCGTTCATGCGGCAGTCCGACAACCCGGTGTTCCGCTGGTCCAGCTGGACCTGGGTCTGGTTCTTCCGCGGCACACCGATCTACACCCAGCTGCTGTTCTGGGGGCTCGCCACGGTTCTCTATCCGACGATCGTCCTCGGAATCCCGTTTGGTCCTGCAACCTTCACCTGGGTGACCTCGGACCCCACCCACGGCCTGATCCCGGCCATCCTGGGCCTGGGCCTGAATGAGTCCGCGTATCTCGCAGAGATTTTCCGGGCCGGCCTGAAGTCCGTGGACCAGGGCCAAAGTGAGGCCGCCGAGGCCCTGGGCATGACGAAGGGCAAGATCATGCGGCGGATCATCCTGCCGCAGGCCATGCGCGTCATCGTGCCGCCCACCGGCAACGAGACCATCGGCATGCTGAAGACCACGTCGCTGGTCCTGGCGGTGCCGTTCACACTGGACCTGACCTTCGCGACGAACGCCCTGGCCAACCGAATTTACCTTCCCATTCCGCTCCTGATTGTCGCCGCATTCTGGTACCTCGTCATCACCAGCATCCTGATGGTGGGCCAGCACTTCATTGAGGCGCACTACGGCAAGGGCGTGGACAACCGGGTTCCGGCAGCGATCAACCCCGCCGCCGCCAAGGCGTCCGCAGCCGTGGCCCCCAGCGCCAACGCCGAGCCGGACCTCAAGATGGACTTCCCCGAGGAGGAGGCGAAATGACGATCACCACAGAGCAGCCCCTGGTCAAGATCGAGGGCCTTCACAAGTACTACGGCACTCACCACGTGCTGCGCGGCATCGACCTGACCGTCAACCAGGGCGAGGTGTCGGTTGTGATCGGCCCGTCCGGTTCGGGCAAGTCCACCATGCTGCGCTGCGTGAACCTGCTGGAGACCATCAGTGCCGGGCGCATTTCGGTGGGCGGCGACCTGATCGGCTACCGCGAGGTCAAGGGCAGGCTCCATGACCTGAAGACCAAGGAAATCGCCGCCCAGCGCCGCGAGATCGGCATGGTCTTCCAGCGCTTCAACCTGTTCCCGCACAAGACCGCGCTGCAGAACATCATGGAGGCCCCGGTCCAGGTCAAGGGCCAGTCAAAGGCCGTCGCCCGCAAACGGGCACTGGAGCTCCTGGACCGGGTGGGGCTCGGCGACCGCGCCGGACACTACCCCTCCCAGCTCTCCGGCGGCCAGCAGCAGCGCGTCGCGATTGCCCGGGCCCTGGCCATGGACCCCGAGCTCATGCTGTTCGATGAGCCCACGTCCGCGCTCGACCCTGAGCTCGTGGGCGATGTCCTGAACGTGATGAAGGACCTCGCCAAGTCGGGCATGACCATGATCGTGGTGACCCACGAGATCGGCTTTGCCCGGGAGGTCGGCGACCGCCTGACCTTCATGGACGGCGGCATCGTCGTGGAGTCGGGCGACCCGCGGGAGGTCCTGGCCAATCCCCAGCACCCCCGCACCAAGGAGTTCCTCAGCCGGGTGCTCTAGCCCGGACAATTCCGCACCGATTTCGGACAGCCGCTACGTGGATCCACGTAGCGGCTGTCCTTTTTCTTAGCGAAAACGGGCGCTACGTCTGCGGGAGGCCTTCCACGGCCGTGGCCACCGCGGCACGGATGGCGCGGTGCAGTTCCCCGAGCCGGTGCCGGTCCGTGCGCACCTCGATGATGCTGCGGCCCACCAGCGGACCGGACAGCGCCTCGGCGAGTTCCGCCGTCGTGCCGACCTGGCGGTGCGGGACGCCGTATGCCGCGGCCAGCGCGGCGAGGTCCACCCGCTGCGGGGTGGCGAAGAGGCGTTCGACGGCGTCGCCGTAGCGCCCCGCCGCGGCGACTGTGCCGTGCTCCAGGAGCCCGAAGATGGCACCGCCGGCGTCATTGAGCACCACGATCCGCAGCTGCGGTTCGGTCTCGCCGGCGCCGAGCAGCAGTCCCCCGGCGTCGTGCAGGAACGTCACATCCCCCATGAGAACGGTGGTTTCCTGGCCGCCGCCAAGCGCGATCCCGGTGGCGGTGGACGTGGTGCCGTCGATCCCGGCCAGGCCCCGGTTGGCGAACATGGTGGCCTGGGGTTCCGCGGGCGGCGCCCCGGCGAGGTCGACGTCGCGGATTCCGTTCGAGGAGCCCAGGACCAGCTGCCCGCGGGCGTGTTTCCAGACTTCGGCACCCACCGACGGGCCGGTCGCGGCCGGGGATGCGGCCAGGATCAGGTCCACGGCATGCTGCGCGGCGGCTCCTGCCAGCAGCCAGGCATCGAGCCAGGCGGCAGATCCGCGGCCGGCGAATTCCGCCAGGTCCGCCAGGGTTTCCAGCGGCAGTTCGGTGCGGCGGCCGGGTTCGTACCAGGCCACCGGAACGGGCTGGTACAGGGCCGACGGGACATCCGCCCGCTCCAGCAGCGCGCTCACCGGCCGGGAGAGCGTCGGCCGGCCGAAGAGGACCACGCGTTCGATCGGCTGTGCCGCGTCCGCGCCGAAGTGCTCGATCAGCAGCCGGTAGGGCCCCACCGCGTTGGGGCCGAAGCGGGCGTTGGAAGACGGCTCGGCCAGCAGCGGCAGGCCGTGCGCGCGGGCGAAAGCCTCGGCGACCTGGCCGGCGTCGTGCCCGGCCAGCACCACGGTGCGCCGCTCCGGCAGCGCCCCCGACGCGGCCGGAAAGTCCAGGGCCAGGGGGTTCCGGGCGGCCCGGTAGATGCCGCGTCCGGCGGCCGCGGGCAGCCCGTCGCCCACGGCCGGGACCAGCGGGTCGCGGAAGGCAAGGTTCAGCTGCACCGGCCCGGGCGGGGCGTCCTCGAAGGCGCCGGTTGCGGCACTGAGGGCCGTTTCGACGGCGCGCTGCGGATCGCTGCCGGCGGGCACGTCGACGGCGAAGCGGACGTGCTCGCCAAAGAGGTCCAGCTGCACGGTGGTCTGGTTGGCGCCGGTCCCCCGCAGCTCCTCGGGCCGGTCGGCGGAGATGACCACGAGCGGCACCGCGGCGTGGTTGGCCTCCATGACGGCCGGGAGGAGATTGCCGACGGCAGTCCCGGACGTGGTCAGGACGGCGGCGGGCGCACCGGCGGACAGGGCCAGGCCCAGGGCGGTGAAGCCGGCGGACCTTTCGTCGATCCGGACCAGCAGCTCCACCCGTCCGGCGGCTTCGGCCTCGGCCAGGGCGTAGGCCATGGGCGCCGAGCGCGATCCCGGGGACACCACCACCTGGCGCACACCGGCGGCGAGCAACGTGTCGACGGCGATGCGCGCAGCCTCCACCGCGGTGAGGCCGCCAGGAGCGGACGGGCCGGCAGCGGAATCCGCCGGACTCACATGTTCTCCGGCGTTTCGATGCCCAGCAGTTCCAGGCCGCCGGAGAGGCGGCGCAGCGCCAGCGCGCACAAGGCCAGCCGCGAGTCACGGACCGATTCCTCGGCTTTGAGCACCGGGCACTGGTCGTAGAACGTGGTGAAGAGCTGTGCGAGCTCAAAGAGGTAGCCGCAGAGCCGGTGCGGCTCAAGCGCGTCGCGCACCTTGTTCAGCGTCGCGTCGAACTCCAGCAGGTGCAGGGCCAGCGCGCGTTCTGCGGGTTCGACGACGGCGATCGCCGTGGCGGGGCCGCCGGATGCTTCGGCTGCCGGGGTGCCGGCCGCCGGAGTTCCCGCGGCGCCGGCTGCCGGCCTGCCGCCGTCGCCGGTGATCCTTTCCAGTACCCCGGCTTTGCGCAGGATGGAGCGGATCCGCGCCGCAGCGTACTGCACGTAGGGTCCGGTGTTGCCGCTGAGGGCGAGCATGCGGTCGAAGTCGAAGACATACTCGGTGTCGTGGCCGGTGGAGAGGTCGGCGTACTTGACGGCGCCGATGCCCACCTGGCGGGCGGTCACGGCGCGCTCCGCCTCGCTGAGCTCGGGCCGGCTCGCGTCGATGACGGCGCGGGCACGGTCCACCGCCTCTTCGAGCAGGGCCATGAGCTTCACCGGGGCGCCGGAACGGGATTTGAGGATCTTCCCGTCCTCGCCGAGCACGTTGCCGATCTGCACATGCACGGCCTCGACCGTCTCCGGAAGCCACCCGGCGTCCCGGGCACTGGCCATGACCATGCGCAGGTGCACGTTCTGCGGGGCGCCCACGACGTAGAGGATCCGGTTGGCCGCCAGGTCGCGGACCCGGTAGCGGATGGTGGCGAGGTCCGTGGTGCCGTAGCCGTAGCCGCCGTCGGACTTGCGGATAATCAGCGGCAGCGGCTGCCCGTCGCGGCCGGTAAATCCTGCGGGGAAGGTGCACAGGGCGCCGTCGCTGATCCGGGCCAGGCCGCGTTCCTCGAGTTCCTGGCACAGCTGTGCCAGATGCGCGTCGTAGGAGCTTTCGCCGGCGATGTGGTCATCGGTAAGGCTGATGCCGAGGGTGGAGTAGATGGCGTTGAAGTAGCGCTTGGACTGGGCGACCAGCCGCTGCCAGACGGCGAAAGTCTCCTTGTCGCCGCCCTGCAGGGCAACGACGCGGAGCCGGGCCCGGGTGGCGAAGCCGTCCTCGTCGGTGGCGGATGCATCGAACTTGGCCCGGGCGGCCTGGTAGAACGCGCTGGGGTCCTCCACCAGCAGCGCCGCCTCCGGGGAGTCCTCGCCGATCTCCAGCCAGTGTTCGATCAGCATCCCGAACGGGGTGCCCCAGTCACCGATGTGGTTCTGCCGGATCACGGTGTCGCCGAGGGCTTCGAGCACCTTGACGAGGCTGTCCCCCACCACGGTGGTGCGCAGGTGGCCGACGTGCATTTCCTTGGCGACGTTCGGGGAGGAATAGTCGACGACGACACGCTGCGGTGTCGCGGCGGGCGTGACGGCCGTGGCCGGGGACGCGGCCTGGACCGACTCTGCATTGAGCAGTTCCTCGATCCAGGTGCCGTCAAAGCTCAGGTTGATGAAGCCGGGCCCGGAGATTTCCACACTGGTGCAAATGCCGTCCAGGTTCAGGGCGTCCACGATCCTGGCGGCGGCGTCCCGCGGCGGCAGGCCGGCCTTTTTAGCCAGGGCCATGGCGGCATTGATCTGGATGTCGGCGAACTGGGAGGGCCTGACCACCGGATCCGTCTGCCGGAACTCTTCGCCAAACGCGGTGGCAATTGCAGCCTGGACTCTGGGGACAACCAATTCGGCCGGATTATTCACAGTCCCAAATTATCAGTTCGGCAAAAACCCGACGCTCCCTCACGTCCCGCCGCCAAAAA
>NZ_KI914925.1:38060-50497 GCF_000520575.1 Arthrobacter sp. I3 | reverse complement strand
ATCCGACTAGGGAGAGGGCTGACCAACCGCCAGATCAGCCAGGAAATGTCGCTGGCGGAAAAGACCGTGAAGAATCTGACCTCAACCATTCTGAGGAAACTCGGCATGGCGAGCAGGACGCAGGCCGCCGTGTTCATCACCAGGGCGCTGAATTCTTCTGACGACCCTGCCGACGGCGGATACCGGTTTAGCCCATCCCCGGCTCTGATCGCGGAGGTCACGGCAGCGCTGCTGACCTGCACCAGCGAGTCCTGCACCGTGCCGCCCACAGACGAAGTGCGGGCAAGGGACGTCCGGCGGCTTACCGACGCACTCATGGCGACCCGGGCCGATCGGATGGGACCCCACCTGCTGCCCGGCCGGACTTAAGAATCCGGAATGCCGCGAACCGCGCTCCCGGTGAGAGGCTGCGCATCCAGTACAGTAGCGGTGGCCGTTCTTCTGCCGATCCACGACCCCAGGCAATCGGTGGACACCGGGCGTTAGTGCGAGCACTTGATTGTGTCAGCGAGACAGCAGTACGCCGACCTGGGTCCGGATGTCCTGAACAATCTCGTCGATGCTCAATGCGGCGTTCACGGTCGCTGCCATGCTGAGGAACATGATGGCGCTGACGATGCGGGCCGTCGTAGCGGCATCCTGCGCACGAGGCAGCTCCTGCCTGCCCAGGACGGCAGCGATGGCCTCCTCGGTCTGCGCGACGATGGAGAGGGCCTCAGCGTGACGGGGCTCCGCGGGATCACCGAAGACCATTTCCCGCAGGTACGTGCGTCCGTTGTCGACCTGGACGCGGTTGCATTCCACGATCGGCCGTACGATTGCCAGCACCGCATCGAGGATATCCGGGGTGGTTTCGGCATCAGCCCGACCTTGCTGAAGCGCTTCGGCGTAGTGTGCGTTCTGCACGAGGAGGAGGAGTTCGCCTTTGGTCTTCGCGTAAAGGAACAGGGTCCCGGTGCCGATGTCCGCCTTGTCGGCGATCTGCTGGGTCGTGACATCCTCGATGCCGTGCTCGGCCAGCAGTTCGCTTGCCGCGGCCGTGATGCGGTCCAGCTTCTGCTGCTTGTTCCGCTCGCGCCGTCCGACCGGCTGGGAGGCGAGAGACATGGTGATGGATCCTCCGGAATAGATTCTGACTGCACTCAGTTATGAGTGTAGTCACTACTGTGTGGGTTCGAATGTTCCTTCGTTCATTCTCCCACGCAAGGGCCGAACCCCGGTGTTCCGCCCCTGCAGAGTGGTGGCGCTATTACCCGCGACGCAAAGGACCGCACATATGACTTCCTCCCTCTGGCAACCCTTCACCCTCGGCAATGTGGAGCTGCCGCACCGGCTCGCGCTGGCCCCGCTGACCCGGAGCCGCGCAAACCCGGACGGCACCCCCGGGGAACTGGCCGCCGAGTACTACGGCCAACGCGCCTCACTCGGGCTGATCATCACCGAGGGCACACAGCCGTCCGAGGACGGCCAGGGCTACCTGAACACCCCCGGCATCTACACTCCCGAACGCATCGAGGGATGGCGAAGGATCGCCGACACGGTGCATGCAGGCGGCGGAGCCCTGTTCATCCAACTGATGCACGTCGGCCGGATGTCGCACCCGGATAACACCCCGCACCACCGTCAGCCCGTTGGCCCATCGGCGATCTCGGCCGAGCAGGACATGTTCACTCCAACGGGCCCGCAGAAGACGCCGGTGCCGCGTGAGCTGACTGCCGAAGACATCCAGGCCACCATCGCCGGGTTCCGCCACGCCGCAGCCTCCGCTATCGCAGCGGGAGCGGACGGCGTGGAGATCCACAGCGCAAACGGGTACCTGCTCCACCAGTTCCTCTCGCCCAACTCGAATCACCGCACGGACGAATACGGCGGATCCGTGGAGAACCGGTCCCGGTTCGTCGTCGCGGTCGCCCGCGCGGTGGCCGAGGAGATCGGGGCAGACCGGACCGGCATCCGCATCTCACCGGCGTTCCCGCTGGGCGGAATCAACGAAGGGGATCCCGCCGACGTCCGGACACAGTACCGCCACCTGGTCGGCGAACTCGCCACACTGGACCTTGCGTACCTGCACGTACACCACCTCGGTGACGACGAACTGCTGCGGTCCTTCCGCGACGCGTGGCCCGCAGCCATCCTCGTCGTCCGCTATGGGCGCGACCGTGAGCAGATTGCCGACGACATCGACGCCGGGCTCGCGGACATCGCGCCGCTGGGCCGCTTCGCCCTGGCGAACCCCGACATTGTTGAGCGACTGCGCACTGGTGCGCCACTGAATGAGGTGGACCCGGCAACCTTGTATGGCGGCGGCGCGGCCGGGTACACCGACTATCCGGCCCTGGCACACGCCTAATCGTCTGCCGCGGGCCGTCCGCCGCCGACCTTACATACCCCGTACCGATCAGAAAGAAAACAGCCATGCCCTCACTTAACGGAGCAGTCGTCCTCATCACCGGAGCCAACGGCGGAATCGGCACGCAGTTCGTGCACGAAGCCCTCGCCAGGGGAGCTGCAAAGGTTTATGCGTCCGCCCGCACCCCCCGCACTTGGAACGACGAGCGCATCGTTCCGCTCGCCCTGGACGTCACCGACTCCGCCTCCATCCAGGCAGCGGTCGAGGCGGCACCGGATGTGACCGTGCTGATCAACAACGCCGGCGCGTCGGTCTCCAGTGCCGGGATCCTCACCCACACGGACGAGGAGATCCGCAGGAACGTCGAGACGAACTTCCTCGGGCCTCTCTTCGTCGCCCGCGCGTTCGCTCCGGTCCTGTCGGTGAAGGACGGAGCGATGATCATCGACATGCACTCGGCCCTGAGCTGGTACGCCGTCGCCGGCATTTACAGCGCCACCAAAGCCGCCCTCTGGTCCGCGACCAACTCCCTCCGCCTCGAACTCGCTCCCGCCGGCGTGCACGTCGTCGGCGTCCACGTCGCATACGTCGACACCGCGATGGCCGCGCACGCCACCGGCCCGAAGCTCGACCCGGCCGTGCTGGTGCGCACCGTGTTCGACGCCACCGAGGCAGGGGAGTACGAGGTCCTCGCCGACGGCACGTCTGTCCAGCTCAAGGCCGGACTCAGCGCACCCCTCGAAGCGGTCTACCCGCAGTTGGTGGACACAGACGCATAAGGGAACAACCGGTGCCACCGCGTTCACCAAAAGTGAGCGCGGTGGCACCGATGCTCTCACCCGAATCGATCGCCTGGTGCCTTGGCCTTCACGTCACATGCCGGGATAGTCACGCTAATGGCTGTGCCCGCCCGTATTCACGGGCGGGCACAGCCACAGCGGCTCTCTGCTCTGTTGGCTGGATCTTGTCAGGTAGGTGCTGGTCAGTGGGCGAGGAATTCTACGGCGACGGGGGAGAACCTGTCGTGGAACTGGAAGATTCCGCCGTGGCCCGAGTCGGGGTAGATGATCACCTCGGATCCCTTGATGCGCCGGTGCAGGTCCCCGGACAGGACCGACGGCACCATGCGGTCGTTGTCGCCGTTGGCGATGAGGGTGGGATGGGTGAGCCCTGACAGGTCCGACGGCGCGGAGCGGCCGAACTTCCGGATTGCCTTCAGTTGAGTCTGGAAGGCTTTGGTGCTGATCGGCTTGTCGCGGTCGACAGTGCGCTCCTGAAGGCGCTTGATGAACGCCTTCGCGGCCAGCTTGCCGGTCGCGTTGCGGTTAAAGAACAGGAACTCCTTCGGGTCCGAGCGCGTCAGGGTCGCACGGAGGACGTCCCAGTAGGTGGTGCCGACGACCTTATCGATGTCCTTGCCGCCCCGCGGCCCGGTACCAGCCAGCACGAGCTTGCGGACGAGGTCGGGATGCTTGAGGACCAGGTCCTGGGCGATCATGCCGCCCAGTGAGAAGGAGAAGACGTCGACCTGGTCGAACCCGAGGGCCTTGATGAAGATGTAGGCGTCGTCGGCCATCGCCTCGACGCTGTCGGGAACCTGCCCGGTGGAGGCGCCGACACCGCGCTGGTCGAAGGTGATGACGTGGCGGTTCTGCGCGATGGGCTCGATGATGCGCGGGTCCCAGTTGTCCAGGGTCGCGGCAAGGTGCACGAAGAACACGACGGGGATGCCGGTCTTGGGCCCCAGCTCGCGGTAGGCGTAGGTAACGCCACCTGAAGTGATGGAGCGTGTGGCGGCCTTCGCGTACGAGGTGGCGACGGAGCCGTTCGGGGTGTCAAAGCTGCTCATGCTGGTAGTCCTCTAAGTGGTCTGTGAGGTGAATGGCTGCCGGCGGCTCAGGAGGGAAGGGTGACGACGGCTTTGCCGCGGAGGCCGCCCTTGGCCAGCGACTCGAGCGCCTGTGGGGTCTGGGCGAAGTCGAAGACCCGTCCAACGACCGGGCGCAGCACGCCGTCGTCAACCAGGGCGGTGATCTGGCGCAACTGGTCGCCGCTGGCACGCATGAAGAGGAACTCGTAGCTGACGCCGAGCTTCTTCGCCTGCCGCCGGATCCTGCTGCTGAGCCCCGCGATGGCAAGGCGCAGCACAGGGTTGAGGTCGGCTTTACGCGCGAACGCCGGGTCCGGCGGACCGGCGATTCCGATCGCCTTCCCGCCGGGCTTGAGGATGCGCAGTGACTTCACGAGGTTCTCCCCGCCGAGGCTGTCGAGCACCAGATCGTAGCCGGCGAGGAGCTGTTCGAAGTCCTGCGTACGGTAGTCGATCACAGTGTCCGCGCCGAGGTCGCGCACAAAGTCGGCGTTGGCGGCGCTGGCGGTGCTCGCGACGGCCGCCCCGAGGTGCTTGGCGAGTTGGATCGCGATCGACCCGACCCCGCCGGCCCCGGCGTGAATGAGGACTTTCTGCCCCGGACGTACGTTGCCTTGCTCAACGAGGGCCTGCCACGCCGTAAGTGCAACCAGCGGTAGTGAGCCGGCCTCCTCCATGCTGATCGATGCGGGTTTCAGTGCCAGGTCGGTCTCGGTGATGGCGATGCGCTCGGCGAACGTGCCGATGCGGTCTTTGTCGGGTCGGGCGTAGACCTCGTCACCGGGTTTGAAGCCGCGCACCTTCGCCCCGACACGGATGACTGTGCCGGCGACATCGTTGCCAAGGATCAGCTGGAGCTTGTAAGGGAGGATCTGCTTGAACTCACCCAGGCGGATCTTTTCGTCCAATTGGTTGAGGCCAGCTGCGTGGACCTGGACCAGCACATCGCGCTCGCCGACGGTCGGCTCAGGGACGTCTGCTGCGCGCAGCGGCTCCTTGTACTTGGTGACGACGAATGCCCTCATGGCGTGCTGCTCCTCTATGACGTAAGGCTTGGTGAAAAATGAGTCTACTCAAGTTTGAGTTGACTCAGAAATATTGTCAAGTGAACCGTTGGGTGCGCGCGTTCATTTGAATATTCGGGCCACATCCCGGACATTGTCCATGCCCGTATACACCTGATGCCGTTGCTGGTGGCTAGGCCCCTACCTGCCTATTTCAGCTAACACGAGTTCATGCAGCCCACGAGTCCTATGTGACATGACTTTCAATGGCAGTCACGCGCCGGTGCCCTTCTCGATCCCGCCGGTCTGGGAGGGTGCGCCGACCAAGATCTGCTGGATCGCCGGAGCCACGGTCGCCACCAGTTTCTCCGTGTCCGCATCGACCAGCACAGGCACACCGATGATCCGCCTGCTGGTGACGATACCCACCAGCATCGATGAGGCGAGTCCAGCCCGGAGAGCGGCATCGGCATCGCTGCGGCCGATGGTGCCGTGCAGCAGGCGGGATTGGATGAACTCACGCAGTTGTGCGCTTGCCTGGTCATTGACGATCGCACCACGGAGCATGGCCATCAATGGTTCGGAATCCGTGGCGGGGCCTTCCCAGGCGTTGAGGTAGGCGCGGACGACGCGTTCCCCAAGATGCTCGTCGGGCCCCTCGAAAGCCGTGTTGAACCTTTCAAGGGCCGAGGCTGGGAAGGACATCACGGCCGCGAACAGCTCGTCTTTGGAGCGGAAGAACTGCATCACCTGGGACACGTCCACGCCGGCATCGGCGGCGACACGCCGGATCGTCGTCGCGCCGAAACCGTCAGTGGCGAACCGGGCCCTGGCAGCGTCGAGCACCGCCTGTCTGGTGCTCCCGGTCCCGGGCCTGCGGCCGCGCCGCGCTTTCGGCAGGGATTCCTTCTGCTGGGTCATAAGCCAAACCTAGCAACCGATACTGCTTTTCTCAACAGGTGTTGAGTTTCCGAACTGGCGGACGTAGGGTCGCTTGGACGCAAGCCCCGGAGGGCTGACCTGACCGAAGGAGCTCGCCATGAGCGATGACCAGAAGATGTTCGTACCATCCCATCCGCTGCCCGCTGCAAGAACCGGGGTGCTGACCGCGTTCGAACCCGGGACCCGGACACTCGAGGCAGGGTTCCGGATTGCGCCGCAGTTCCGCGCCCTGCCGGTCGATGTGGTGTTCGAGAAGGACGTCGCGGTTCAGTTGCGGGACGGAGTCACGATTTACGTCGATATCTTCCGCCCCGCGGGTTCTGAGCAGGTGCCGGTGATCGTGGCGTGGAGTCCCTACGGCAAGGGTCAAGGCACATCCCTTAGTGTCATGGGCGTGTTCGGGCTGGTTGGCCTGGACAACGGCATCGTGTCCGGTCTGGAGAAGTTCGAGGCACCGGATCCCGCATACTGGTGCGCCCGGGGCTACGCGATCTGCAACCCGGACATCCGGGGCGTGGTGGACTCCGACGGGGACAGCGTGCTGTGGGACCGGCAGGAAGGCCGGGACTGCTACGACCTGATTGAATGGCTCGCCGGGCAGCAGTGGTGCTCCGGCAAGGTGGGCATGAGCGGGACCTCCTACCTCGCGGTATCCCAGTGGTTCACCGCCGCAGAACAGCCCCCGCACCTGGCGGCGATCAACCCGTGGGAAGGCGTCAGCGACGTCTACCGCGACCTGGTGATGCGGGGCGGAATGCCAGACATCGGCTTCGCCCAGCAACTCCAGGAAGGCAGCTTTTTCGGCAAAAACCGGAAGGAAGACATCCTCTCCGAAGTCGAGCACTACCCGCTGATGACCGACCTCTGGGAACACAAAATCCCCGACTTCGGCAAGATCACCGTCCCGGCGTACATCGTGGCCAGCTACTCGAACACCCTCCACACCGCCGGGACATTCCGCGCCTGGCGGCGCATCGCTTCGGAAGAGAAATGGCTGAGGATCCACAACAGCCAGGAATGGCCGGACTACTACGACGAAGCGAACGCGGAAGACCTGCGCCGCTTCTTCGACCACTACCTCAAGGATCAGGACAACGGGTGGGAGCGAACGCCCCGCGTCCGTTACTCCGTTCTCGACCTCGAGGGCGGCGACCAAGTCGGCGTCGCCGCCGACATGTTCCCGCCCGCGGACATCGCATCGACGAAGTACTACCTGGACGGCCGCTCCCGGATCCTGACGACGACCGCCCCGGCCGCCGCGGCGGAAGCGGCGTACCACGTCTACTCGAACCCGAACGCGGTGTCCTTCCTTACCCGCTTCGTGCAGGAGACCGTCCTGGTCGGCTACCCGAAGGCGCACCTCTGGGTCGAGGCGCGAGGCGCTGACGACATGGACCTGTTCGCCCTCGTGCAGACGCTCGACGCGTACGGAACGCCGCTACAGGCATTCACCGTCCCCAACCACAGCGCCATGGCACATGACCTCACCGATCATGGGGCGACGATCCTGCGCTACAAGGGCTCCGACGGGCGGCTTCGTGTCTCTGCCCGCCACCTCGACGAGGCACTCTCGACCGACGACGTGCCCGCCCACAGCTTCGACCGGGTCCAGAAGCTGTCGGCCGGGGAAATCGTGGCCATCGACATCGACCTGTTCCCGATCGGCCTCTCCTTCCATCCTGGAGAACAACTCCGCTTCATCATCAGCTCCCGGAACCTGCTCGGCACGCTGATGCCGGGCATAAACGAATACTTAGGCGCCAACAGCGGAACGCACGTTATCCACACCGGCGGAGAGCACGCCTCCTACCTGCAGCTGCCCGTCCAAACGCCCACCAAGTAACGAATGACCATGACCAGGGATGTCCGCATGACCTCAACCCCTGCTCCCGAACACTGGGTGCGCCTGGCTGGCGAGGACCGCGACGGAAGCATCGAAGCCTTCGAACTGGTTTCCGCGCGGCGGGCACTGAACCTGCTGAAAGGCAACCTCGGCCGCGCGCGGATACGGGCGGGTCACTGGAGGCGAAGGCGGGAATCGTCAGCCTCCCATTCATCTCGGGTGATCGCGTACTCGACGTCGCCGTGCTCTTCGCCCGGAACGGAAACCGGCCAGTCGGCGACGAAGGCCCGCACGAGGCGCATCCCGGATTTCTCCATCACCCTTCGGGAGGCCGTGTTGACTGCCATGGTCGAGGCTACAACCCGCTGCACCCCGAACTCGGTGAACCCCTTGGCGATCAGCGCCCGCGATCCCTCCGTCGCGTGCCCCTTTCCCCAGGCCGCGTGGCGCAACCGGTAGCCCAGTTCCGGCTGATCTTGTGGATCGTCGGGGCCTGGCCGGAAGTGGAACCAGCCGAGGAATTCCCCGGTCGTCTTCTCGATCGCGGCCCAGAACCCGTAGCCGGGAAAGCGCTGGTAGTAGTCGAGGAATGCCGGGAGGAAGTCGCCTTCTATCTCGCCCCGGGGGGTGGGGATACCGCCGGTGATGTACCGCATCACCCGCGGATCGCTGTCCAGTTCCACGAGTAGCTCCGCATCGTCGGGGGTGAACTGCCGGAGCAGAAGTCGTTCAGTCTCCAGGAAGGTGAGCATGCAGACATTCTCGCACCGGGGGAAGACCCGTCACACCGATGGGGGAGGTCGGTTTACGGTCGCTGGCCGAGCGCACTGGCCATTGGGATTGGTCCCGGGCATATGTGGTCTCTGGGTGGAAGGTGCCGTTGCAGTGGTTGCGTCGCGAAGCGGGAGTGGGGTTTCGTCCTGGATGCCCGCGACGATGCGTCCGTCTCCGGGGGGAGAGAGGGGCCCGGCCCTCCGACGTTGCTGCTTTGATCGCATTCCTTGTGTCTCCGATCGCTGGAGCCATCTCTCGGGAGTCGATCGCCGTTGGCCACCGTGTACGCGTCGTCACCTCGATGTGATTGCCCGAACTCGCGGGCGAAGACAAGGCCGCGTCCGATCACTGGATGTCGCTAAGGCGTTCGTTCACCCTTCAAGCCACCGCCTCACGCGTCCGGTACGGGACAAGTGAGGCGGCCGCAGTCTCTACCCGGGAACGACACCCTGGTACAGGGTGAACTGGTTGGCCTGCTCCATGAACGCGTGGCCGACAATCGGCCCGTCGACCGAGCCGGTACGGACCCACATCGCGGATTCAACAAAGCTGTAGGGATTGTTCCCGTAGGGCGGGTAGCCCCAGGGCATCTCGTAGTTGTCGAAGACGCTCGTGAGGTACCAGATCCCGAAGGTGCTGGTCAGTTGTACCTGAGTGGCGATGTTGCGCCCGCTTACCGGTGATTTCCAGGTCTTCAACGCTTTCCACTCCGCATTGTTCCCCACGTGGAAGGTGAGGCTGCCGTCCGGTGTGCCGTTGGGCGTCCCATACGAGTTGCGGCCGATCTCCAGAATCGGTTGGAGCGGAGCCGATCCGTTGGGTGCGCCGTACCACTGGCGCCAGGTGAAGACGGTGCCATCGTTGAACGTCAGCGCCCCCCAGGTATACGCAGTCGTCCACACCTGCTGCCCGGAGTTGAAGTTCCCCCACTGGTGCTCAAACCAGATCGTGCCTGTGAGATGGCGGGTCTTACCGCCGATGGTGACGGTGCCCTTACTCTTTGAAATCGGACCGGTGTAGTAGTAGGACAGCGCGTACAGGTTGGCGGGATCCAGATTCTGCCCATTCCAGGGGATGTTCTGATTCTCAAAGCCGCCAAGCCCTACCGGCATGTAGCCGTACGGTGACTGGGCCGTGTTCTCCATGTCCATGGCGAGGGGTGAGTTGTTGTTGTTTGCGGCAACACCAGTGAATTGGAAGCGCCACGTGTCCGGCTCGGCACGGTACACCGTCGTGAATTCCACGTTCTGGCCCTTGGCGCTGTACTGGAAGTCGTCCGGCGAGGTCGAGTCCGGCGGCCGTGTCGCCTGCAATGAGCCAACAGGAGTCGGCTGGTGCGCCCAGATCAACTCCTGCTTGGCGAAGTCTCCGAACGAGAAGCTTACGCCCTGCTCCCACAGCGAGGGCCCCCCGGGCGCACTCGGGTTGTTCGTGAGGTTGTAGAAAATGCCGAACTGTTCCCCGGTGTCGTCATCGGTGAAGAAGCCGGTCCAGTAGTGCCACTCCTGGAACTGTCCGGTGTCGAAGATTCCGCCCGTGTGCCATTTGTGGTCCTGCGGCAAGAGGTACAGGGCATGGCCGCTGACTTCCTGGAACGGGCCAGAATCCCCGGGGGCGGCCGCGCTTGCCCGAGGGGCGGCACCGGCCCCCAACAGACCCGCCGTGGCGGCCATCGCCAGACCCGATCCCAAGACCCTGCGGCGGTCAATTCCTTGTCCTGACGCGCGGGCGACGTCCGCACGTTCCCCTCCGCCCTCGATCACCGGGCGATGGTTCTGCTCTCTACTCTCATACATGGCTAAACCTCCTGGTGGACCCCCACGGCCTTCGTCGTCTGCGGTCGACAAATCGAGGATCCGTCGCGGGTCTGCGGCGCTGGTTGGCCGATTCGAACGCCGCGCATCAAACGCTCCCTACGAGAGAATGGCTGCTCCGGCCATCCGGTTCGAGCCTTTCCCGCCGAGTTTGGTGCGGCCACTGAGGGGTGGCCGCCGTTCACCATTCCGTACCGGCTTGGGATTGTGGTCAACGTCGGGTCGCACTTAGGAATCCAAGCCTCAATCCTGCCTGGTGCGGCCGGGACCGGCGCGGCCACGCTCGCAACCGTCACGTGAGGGTTCGCCCCGGCCACCATCAATCCAGTAGTACTTGCGGCGACGCGCGGGCCAGTGCTTCGTGATTCACGTCGACCTCGGCTTCGCCACGCTTCCACTTGGCAATCTGCCGGGAAACCGTCAGTTCGAAGTCTGCTCGGATCCCTTCGTCCAGCATTACCCCGGATGATCTCGCAGGGCAAGACCCGCAAATTCAGAGTGGACCAGTCCGAGGACCAGACAGAGGCTCCGAGTCCGACGTCGAGGGCGGCAGCCATTGCAACAGCCTCGTCAACCGTGCTGTAACGGACGATCGACAGGGTCGGGCCGAACTGCTCCTCCGGCACCAAGGGGTTGTTGTTGTCGATGTCGGCTATGAGCGTGGTGGGTAGAAGTAGCCGGGGTGGTCGGTGTCCGGATTGCCGCCGAGCAGGACACGGGCCCCGGAAGCCTTAGCCGCTTCCACCAGGTTGTCGACGACGTCGTACTGTCTGCTGCGCGGGAGGCCGGCAGCGTGTTCGGAGTCAGCCGACGCGGCGGTAACGGATGTGGGTGGCCAGCGGTGAGTGAAGCACCTCGGCCGGTTCGAAGCCGAAGGATTCAACCCCGTCGAAGATGCGCTCGCCCGAACCGAGCAGGACCGGTGCGATGTCGAGGGTAAGCTCGTCGATCACGCCGGCGATCAGTGCCTGCCGGACGGTCGAGGCCCCGCCGGCGATGTCCACGCCCTTGTCCCCGGCGGCCTGGCGGGCTGCTGAGTAGGCCGCGTCGAAGCCCTCGGTGACAAAGTGGAAGGTCGTCCCGCCGTCCAGCTGGATCGGGTCATGTCCGTGGTGGGTCAGCACGAACACCGGCGCGTGGTACGGCGGTTCGGCTCCCCACCACCCGGTCCATTCCTCATCCCAGTCCCCGCGGATCGGGCCGAACATGTTCCGACCCATCACATATGCGCCGCGCGGGCGCATGAGCCACTCGGTCGCTACCTTGTCGGCATCGTTGGCGCGCGGGTCGCCGATATGCCAGCCGTGCAGCTCCAGCCCCCGCTTGCCCAGGGGGTTCTCGCGGCTCTGGTCCGGCCCGGCGACGAAGCCGTCCAGCGAGATCGACATGTGGCAGGTGGTGTCCGGCATCGCGAACCTCCTGAGTGATTGCGACCTGCATGCGGTCGTGTGGGGATTCTGGGGATCGTAGCAGGTGATGGCATCCTCGACCACCGTCTCCGGCGGATGGCCGCCTCGTTCAGCTGGCGGAGGCAGGCCGGTCGGGGCGGGCCAAGTCGGCCTGGATCGTGCGGATGATCGAGGCGAGGATTCCGGATGCGAGAAGTCCTGGCCCCAGCGGACCTGCGGAATTCGCGCCCAGCGGTGGCAGGCGCCGGAGCGCGGACCGGGCTTCGGCGCTCATGTGCTCAAGTTGCCAGCGGATCTCGTCGTCGATCGTCTGATGTCGATCGGGCGCCGACAGTCCGGCCGCTTTCGCGGCATACGCCGCTGCCCCCAGGGCGTGCGCTCCCATGTGGGCGACGGCGGCGGCTTGTGTGGCGGACCGGGCGGCAGCCGCC
>NZ_KI914925.1:37129-37960 GCF_000520575.1 Arthrobacter sp. I3 | reverse complement strand
ACCGGGCGGCAGCCGCCGCAGCAGGGCTGGTAACCTCGCGTGCGGCACGGCCGGCCACAAACCGCCGGCTGATCTCGTCGGCGGCACCGAGCTCACCGCGAGCGAATGCCCGGGCCCGGGCGATGGCGTCGCGGGGGCGACCATCTGCAGGGGCCTCGGCCTCAAATAAAGCCACCACCCGCTCAGCGCAGTCTGCGGCCCAGCCCGCGACGACGCGGCGCTCGGGCTCACTTAGCGTCTGCGGAGAAGCCATATCAGCACCATACACACGCCTTGCAGACCGATCGGCTTACGGGCATTGCGATGCACGCGAATCTCGGTCTCGATACTTGGGCATGTCTGGATTCCCGGCCGGAACCCTGGACATGACTTGGGTGTGAGTTCGCGCCGGGCAGCGTCGAGATGATCGCGCTCGACCTCCCGGACACGGTTACCGTTTTCAGTCACAACAACGCAAACAAGTTCGGCGGGTTCGAAGCCCTCAGAACCCAGGGGATCGCGAACCTTCGCGGGCTGGAAGTGGAAAAAACGAAACCCTCCCTGCGCCGGGAGGGGGTGGTGGCCTGGGGATACGAGTAAGTCCGGCATTCCAGGCCGTCCGGGAATCGATAACTGCGGACAGGTAGAGACTTACCCGAAGAGCCCGATACGGTTCGCGAGAAAACGGTGGTGGCTCCGTCTCGCGATGGGTGAGGAATAATACCTTCCATGACCAGCGGGGAGATCGGTAAGAGGGAAGCCCAAAAGTCGGCTACGCGCACCGGCGCACGTGTTGACGTCGCCCCAACTCTGCCGGAAGCCATGACCGGCAGGGCAAGCCCGGCGAAAGCG
>NZ_KI914925.1:16219-37029 GCF_000520575.1 Arthrobacter sp. I3 | reverse complement strand
CGAAAGCGGCGGTCGGCGACAAGCCGGTCTTCGCATATATCGCCAGCCTGCCACAGCCGCAGCGGGGCATCGCCGAAGCGGTCGATGCTTTGGCGGCAAAGACACTGCCCGGCCTCCGGCGCTCAGTGAAGTGGGGCATGTCCTACTACGGAGTCGGCGACGGGTGGTGCTTCAGCTGCGGCGGTTTCGCTGGCCATGTCAAGCTCATGTTTGTGAATGGCGCAGCGCTCGAGCCTGTACCGCCGGTGACACCGGTGGGGATGGGCAGGTCGACGCGGGGTGTAGAGCTCAAATCCATGGACGACGTTGACGAACGCCAGATCGCGGCGTGGATGAAGCAGGTCGCGTCCGTGCCGGGTGTCGGGGGCAAGAAGCGTTGAACCGGAGGCCTGCCGCCGAGGCAAACAAGAGGACGACGGCGGATCCTTCCCGCCGTCGTCCTCTTGCGTCTATTTTTTGACGCCTATCGCAGTCCGGGTTACTTGGTGACCTGAAGTCCGGTGTCCCAGTTGAAGTCGGCAAACTCGGGGTTGGCCTGCATGGTCATGAGGACGAACTGGAAGCCTTCGAGTTCCCGGGAGCGCTTGAGCGGTCCGACCACCAGGGGGCGCATGCCGCCGGCGCTGACGAAGTTGCTCACGGCAGCGGTGGCGTCCGCGTTGTCGCCGGCGATGAAGACGTCCAGGGGCTGTCCGCCTGACTCTCCGGCGACGAGGGTGCCGGCGAAGGTGGTGTTGAACGCCTTGACCACGTTGGCGCCTGCGGGGGCAAGCTGCGCGATTTCTTCGGCGGCGGAGGTGCCGGGCTCGACGACCAGGGAGTCGAAGGTCTCGAAGTTCACCGGGTTGGTGATGTCGACGATGGTCTTGCCGGTCAAGGCCTCGCCGTAGGCGCTGACGACGTTCTTGGCGGCGTCAAACGGGACAGCGAGGACCACGATGGCGCCCTGCGGAGCCTCGGCCGTGGTCCCGAAGGTGACGCCGGCGCCGAGTTCGGCGGCCAGTTCCTGCGCTTTGGTGATGTCCTGTCCGAGGACCTCCACGGTCAGGCCGCCGGCGAGTGCTCGGGTGGCGATCCCGCGGGCCATGTTGCCGTTGCCGATGATGGTGAGGTTCGTCATGGGTGTCTTCTTTCCGAATATGCGGGCCAGGAGGGTTTTCATCAGATTCTGTTCTCTTGGGGGATTGATGCTTGAAGCTACAACTAAATGTACGTCAGGAAAGTTGAAGCGTCAACTAATTCTTCGAACGGAACGGGGTGTTCGTGCCTATGACGGCCGCTGGGCCGCATCCACGGCATCTTGAGCGAGCAGTTCGCCGGTGCGCGCGATGGATGCGCGCCTGCGCTCTTCGTCCGGCGGTCCGGTGATCACGAGGGGGACATTCGGGCTCGAGACCCAGGCGTGGCATAGGGTGACGATGGTCAGGAGCAGGTCTTCCGCAGCCGCCTCGCTCAAGGCCGGAAGGGCATTCCGGATCTCGGTGACTTTGTTCGCCGAGCGGAGGGTGCGGGCCTCGGCTCCTACCGGATGTCCCTGCTCAAGTCCCTCCCAAAAGGTAAGGCGTGCGAGGCTGGGGCGGCTCCTGGAAAAATCAAAGTATCGTCCCGCGAAATCCCCGATCGCAACAGGACCCATGCCGGCGACCGGAAGGTCGTCCAGGGCGGTGGCGAGTTCGCGGGTGAGCGCCGCTTCGAAGAGTCCGGCCTTGCCGCCAAAGTAGAAGTAAATCCGCTCGCGGTTGCACCCGGAGATTCGCGAAATCTGATGGATGCGCGCACCGGAGAAGCCCCGTTCGGAGAACTCGGTGATTGCGGCATCGAGGATTTTTTTCTGCGTCGCGTCAGTGTCCCAGGCCATGGCCCCCATCCTATCTCCAACCGTTTGTTTGCTTTTGCAAAACGTCGCGCAGTAGCATCAATTCCAACCAGACGTTTGGAGATTAAGTGGAACACGAGGGTAAAGCGCTAGCGGCCGACGAAACGGATGCGCATCATCACCGAACCGTCGGTATGGCATCCGTCCATGTAAGGGCTGCTATCACCTGGGTGGCGATCTTTCCGCTGGCCGCGATCGGGATGAGTATTTTGGCCGCATTGGCGCCGGGGTGGCCCCCGGTCCTGCGGGCTTTTACGCTCACTCTTGTGGTCGTTCCCATTGCCGTCTACTTCGCCGTTCCCCGCCTTCTTCTGCTCCAGGCGAAGCTGGGCCACGTTGCCACGCGCACTCGGGCGCGGCACAATGCGAAACGCCATGCGCGGGTTCGCGAGCCACACCGGGGTGCATGATCGGGGCCGGCCTGCCGGAAGTTACAGCCTGTCGGCGTCGGGGCCTGTGGCGTAGGCGTGACTGGTCTCTACCATTGCAGCGACCACGTGCAGCTCATTCTCGTCGCGGGGCCCGTAGACCATGACCATGCCTCGAGCCAGCCGGATGCCGGCCAGCGGGTGGGCCACTGCCCAGCCCTTGGCGATTGCGTCCGCGGCCAGTTGGGGCGGCAGGGCCAGGTGGAGGGAACCGTCGTGGGACGGGTGCTGGTGGGCAAACTCCCCGGCTGAGGGAACCAGGAACGCATCCTTGGGTGCGTCAGGTTCCGGCTTTATCATCAGGCCCCGCGCGCCTGGAACGGAGATAACGGACTGCGAAGTCGAGACTCCGGCGAGCGAACTGATCCTGGCGAACAACTTTTCCTGAAGGTCCACTGGCGCATTGTCAGTGCGCTGTTCCTGCGGGATTGTCCATGACACGGTGGGACGCTGACCGGCCCTGTGGGAAAGAGTGCCGTCCGGCAGGGCCGACCAGTGTCCGCCGGTGGTGCCTTCATCCGCTCCGGAACGAGCCAGGAACGACAGCCGCTCGTGGATCCAGCCCCCGAGTTCACGGAGCGTCTGGCCGCTGATCTGGTGCCCTCCGGGGTCGCGGCGGGCGTAGGCGGGGGCGGCGGAATCCGTCAGCAAGTAGTTCCAGGTGCGGTCCAGCAGTTCCGGCGGGATGACTTTGTCCTGGTCGCCCTGAGCGACGAAAACCGGAAGGCCTGCCAGCCGGGCCGGCGTGACCGGGACGCCGGCGTCGAACGGCAAGGTGCCGTACAGAATAGCCGCACCGGAGAATCGTTGCGGATCTGCAAGGACCAGTCCGCCAGCGAATGCTGCACCCCCGCTGAAGCCGACGAGCACGACCGGCCGGCCTGCGGGGGCGACAGTATCGAGCCAGGTTCGGAACCACGCCATGGATGCCGTCAGCGACTCGGCGACCGGACGGCCGATGCCACGGTTGGCAAACCATGCATAGCCGCCGCCCTCTGGGATCGGTGCCCGGACGGCGGCGTAGGCGGGGCCGGGCGGCAGGTGGTCGGCGAGGGCAATGATCTCGCGCTCGCTTGAACCCCGGCCGTGCAACAGCACCACCAGGGGAGCAACAGGGTCGGAAGACCCGGCCGTCGCCGCCACTGCCGAGGTGCCCGGGTGTAGGCCGTCAAGATCGGTGGACTTCTCGGAGATGCGCATGAATGCTCCTGCTCGTGGGTGTTGGACACAATTAGTCTCTCTTGAAGCTTCAACTATTATGGCGCGTCGCGTATTCCCCCAGCGGCTGTTGCGAATCAGCGGGGCGTCGCA
Source organism: Arthrobacter sp. I3 (assembly GCF_000520575.1). Taxonomy (NCBI): domain Bacteria; kingdom Bacillati; phylum Actinomycetota; class Actinomycetes; order Micrococcales; family Micrococcaceae; genus Arthrobacter; species Arthrobacter sp. I3. The sequence goes on along the minus strand of NZ_KI914925.1, from coordinate 33,414 downwards.
ACAGTCGCTGGGGAACAAGGATTCACTGCCGGCTGTTGGTCTTACGTGGTGACGACGAGTTTGCCGCTGACGCGGTTTTCCTCCATGTCCGTGTGGGCCCGGACGATGTCATCGAGGGTGTAGACCTTGCCGATGGGGACCATCGCGGTGCCGTCACTGACGGCCTGCAGGAATTCCTGGAGCACGCCGCCGGGGAGGTCGGGGGCGCCGCCTGTGTAGGAGGTGAGTCGGACGCCCCGCGGAATGTAGTCAATCGGATAGAAGTCGGGAACCGTCCACTGGTTTGAGAGCATCCCGGTGAAGCAGACGACGCCGTGGATCCGGGTGGCGCGCAACGTGTCGGGCAGCGTGGGGGTGCCGACGAGTTCGAGGGCGGCGTCCACGCCGTGGGGGACTATGCGGCGCACGGCGGTGGCGAGGTCGCCGTCGTCGATCAGGACATGGTCGACGCCGATCGCGGCCAGCGCTTCCCGCTTGGCTTCGTCGCGCGTTGATGCCAGGACGGTGAGCCCGCGGCGCTTGGCAAGTATTGCGGCGGCCATGCCGACGGACGAGGTTCCGCCGCGGATGAGCAGGCTTTGACCGGGCCGGATATCGAGGCCAATGGAGAGGGAGCCGTGGGCGGTCTGCAGCATCTCAGGGATGGCGCCGATGACGGACCAGGGCAGCTCTGATTCGAAGGCAATGACCTGCCGGGCCGGCACGCACGTGTACTCGGCATAGCCGCCGTCGAACACGCGGCCCATGCCGCCCATCAGGGTGGCGACCTTCTGCCCGGCGCGGAACTCGCCGCCGGGGGAGTCGGCCACCTCTCCGACAACTTCGATCCCGGGCACGCGCGGCAACGTGACGCCCTGGGCCAGGCCCAGGCGCGTATGCAGCTCCGAGCGGTTGAGCCCGAACGCCCGGACCCGGATGAGCACCTGGCCCGGCAGCGGCACGGGGATGGGTCGGTCGCGAATGACCAGCGCCTCGGCCGGCCCTGGGCCGTCCAGCACCACGGCCCGCATGGTGCCGCCGCTCACTGACCGTCCGCCTTGGAGTCCAGGGAGGGCCGCTGGGCGCTGCGAAGCCGGGCCAGGAGGTCGAGCAGGGTGGCGGTCTCCTGCGGACTCAGGGCCGGGGTGAACCAGTTGTCGAGTTCGGCCTCGATCACTGCGCGGCCCCGGGCGACCACCGCCTTCCCTTCTTCCGTGAGGTCAAGGAGTGAGGAGCGCCGGTCGCCCGGGTTTATCTTCCGCGAGCAGTACCCCGCCGCCTCAACACGGTCAACCAGCTTGCTGGCGCCGCCCACGGTGATGGCCAGCGCCGACGCGATGTCGAACACCCTGCACGTGCCAAGGGAGGAGACGACGACCATCGCCTCGAACCTGCCGAGGGGAAGTCCGCATTCCTGGCGCACGCGGGCGTCGACCGCATCCCACAGCTCGGTTTCAAGTCGGGTCAGCGTGCTGAAGAGAGGATAGAAGTTAGTCTGGCCGGCTCTGGTGTCCATGGATCAAGACTAGCATTTAGATTCCATGGAAGATACTTCCCCGGATTCTACTTGTCGGTCGGCCGCAGCCTGTGGGGGACTCGTTCGCTCCTGATCGAGGGCTAGACTCTGATCGGACGTCCCGGCGACCATCGACGATGGGCCAATATCGCAGAGGAGCCTTGATGGCTGGCGGCAGCAGTGAGCCCGGTAGGACTGTGACCTCGAAGGTGCTCTCCATCCTGGAAGCCTTCGAAAAGTCCCGGGGTGCCCTCAGCCTGACGGAAATCGCCGAAAAATCCGGGCTGCCCCTGAGCACCGCCCACCGGCTCGTCAACGAGCTCACAGACTGGGGATTACTTTCCCGCGAGCCCAACGGCCGCTACCAGCTGGGCATCCGCCTTTGGGAGCTTGCCCAGAACACCGGGCGGCAGCTCCGCGACGCGGCGCGCCCGTACATCCAGGATCTTTTCTCCCTCACGGGCGAAACCGCGCACCTGGCCGTCCGGTCCGGCCACGAGGTGCTGTACATTGACCGCGTCTACGGCTCCAAGCGCCTGCCCCGCGCTTCCCGCGTCGGCGGACGCCTGCCCATGCATGCGACCGCCGTCGGGAAGGTCCTCCTGGCCTTCGAGGAGGATTGGGTCCGCGACGCCTACCTGAACCGGCAGCTCGAGCGGCACACCGCGCACACCCACGTTGACCCGAGAAAACTGGCCGCCGAACTGACCCAGATCCGGGAGCAGGGCTACGCCACTACGCTCGAGGAAGTCCGGCTGGGCTCGTGCTCCATCGCCGTCCCGGTCTTCCACACCGGCAGGATCGGCGCCGCGATCGGCCTGGTGCTTCCCACGAGCCAGGCCGCCACGATGAGCCGCCACCTTCCCGTCCTGAGGGGCATCTCGGCGCAGATCGAACGCGCCACCGCGCGGATCCCGCTGGAAACGCTGCTGGGCAGCCACACCGCGGCATCGGACTAGGCCGAACCCTGCAGCTGCAGGCCCGCGGCAAAGTGGCTTCCGCTCAGTGGAAGCCTTTCCTGCCATCCTGAGGTGACGGGGGCCACACTGGTGGAAGAACCCCCGGCATGCACTGCTGCTGCCAGCGGGACCGGAAAACCAAGGAGCCCAGATGTCATCGTCGACTGAAACGGCCGGCCGCTGTCCCTTCGGACACGGCGCCGAAGCCCCTACAGGGCACCACGGCTACGAGCCGTTCCAGATGAAGGATCCCTTCCCCGCCTACGCCGAACTCCGGGCCGAGCAGCCCGTGATGTTCGACGAGCGGATCGGTCTCTACGTCGTCTCCCGCTATGACGACATCAAGGCCGTCTTTGAAGACTGGGAGACCTTCTCCAGCGAAAACGCCCAGGCGCCTGTCCGCGAACGCGGTGCCGCGGCCAAGAAGATCATGGACGACGGCGGCTTCACCGCCTACTCGGGCCTCTCCGCCCGCCGCCCGCCGGAGCACACCCGCATCCGCGCCGTGGTGCAGAAGGCCTTCACCCCCCGCCGCTACAAGGCCCTGGAGCCGTTCATCCGGCAAAACGTCGTCGGACTGCTCGAAAAAATGCTGGCCCGGCCGGAAAGCCGCGGCGACATGGTCAAGGACCTTGCTTACGACGTCCCCACCATCACCATCCTCACCCTGATCGGCGCAGACGTAGCCCAGGTCGACACCTTCAAGCGCTGGAGCGATTCCCGCGCCGCCATGACGTGGGGCGACCTCACGGACGACGAACAGATCCCGCACGCCCACAACCTCGTGGAGTACTGGCAGGAATGCCTCCGGCTGGTCAGGGTGGCTCACGAGGAAGGCGGCGACAACCTCACCGCGGACCTGGTCAAAGCGCAGCAGGACGGCGCGGAAATCTCCGACCACGAGATCGCCTCCGTCCTCTATAGCCTGCTCTTCGCCGGCCACGAGACCACCACCACGCTGATCTCCAACGCCCTCCGCGAACTCCTGGCCCGTCCCGAGCAATGGAAGCAGCTGGTGGAGGACCCGAAAAAAATTCCCGCCGCCATCGACGAAGTCCTGCGCTACGCCGGCTCGATCGTCGGCTGGCGCCGCAAGGCCCTCAAGGACACCGAAGTTGGCGGCGTCGCCATTGAAGAAGGCGCGCAGTTGCTGCTCCTCATGGGTTCAGCCAACCGGGATGAGAACAAGTTCGACGCCGGCGAGGACTTCGACATCACCCGCCCCAACGCCCGCGAGCACCTGTCCTTCGGGTTCGGCATCCACTACTGCCTGGGCAACATGCTCGCCAAGCTCCAGGCCAAGATCGCCCTCGAGGAAGTGGTCCGGCTCGCCCCGGGGCTGCAGCTGGAGCATCCGGAAGCCATCGCTTTCCGCGAGAACCTTTCCTTCCGCGTCCCCGAGACCGTCCCCGTCACCTGGAAGGCCTGAGAAAATATGCAGAGCAACGAATACGTCCAGTTCTTCGACGGAGGCATCGAACCGAAGCTCGAAAACCTTGGCGGCAAGGGGGCCTCGCTGGTCACCATGACCTCCGCCGGCATGCCCGTCCCGCCCGGCTTCGTGGTCACCACTGCCCAGTTTGATGCCTTCATGGAGGAAGCCGGGATCACACGGGACATCCACCAGCTCCTCGCAGGACTGGACCCCGAAGACATGGGCCAGGTGGACAGGGTGTCCGCCGCGATCCGGGCGGACATCCGCTCCCGCGCGGTGCCTCAGGCCCTGCGCGAGCTCACCGTCGCCGCCTACGCGTCCCTGATGTCCCGCTTTGAGTCGCCGGTCCCGGTGGCCGTTCGCTCCAGCGCCACCGCCGAGGACCTGCCGGATGCCTCCTTCGCCGGCCAGCAGGACACTTACCTCTGGCTTGACGGCGTCAAGGCCGTCACCGAGCACATCCGCCAGTGCTGGGCCTCGCTCTTCACATCCCGCGCGATCATCTACCGGCTCAAGAACAACATCCCCAACGAGGGCCTCTCGATGGCGGTCGTGGTGCAGAAGATGGTCAACGCACGGGTCTCCGGCGTCGCCATCACCATGGACCCCACCAACGGCGACCGTTCCAAGATCACTATCGACTCCTCCTACGGGGTGGGGGAGATGGTGGTCTCCGGCCAGGTCACGCCGGACAACATCATGCTGGACAAGGTCACGCTGGCGGTCGTCTCCGAACACCTCGGCGACAAGCACGCCGAACTCGTCCCGGACGCCGTTGCCGGCCGCCTGGTGGAGCGGGAGGTCGACGCCGAACGCCGCGGCCGCCGCAGCCTCACCGGCGCCGAGCTCACCGCCGTCGCTCAGATGGCCAAACGCGCGGAGAAGCACTACAAGTGCCCGCAGGACATCGAGTGGGCCCTCGATGCGGACTTGCCCGACGGAGAGAACCTGCTCCTGCTGCAGTCCCGCCCGGAAACGGTGCACTCTTCGAAACCGGGGGCGGCCACCCAAACGGTGCCGTCGGCAGCCGGCGGCTACTTCAGCGGACTCAGCCCCGCCATTTCTGCGGCAGCGCCCGCTTTCCCGACGACGCCAGCCACCACGACGCCGGCCGGCCCGGCGCCGTCGTCCGCCACCGGCTTTAGCCTCGGCAGCATCACCGCCTCACTGCTGAAGCCGTCCTTCTAGAACGTTCCGACCCGCTAGTCCGCTACGTCACCCAGGCTCAACGCCGAGCCCGTATTGAAAGGACCGCCATGTCCCTGAAGTCCTTCCCCAAACCCTCCGAGCTCGCGGTCCCCGCCGGGGCCGAGGGCTGGGAAAAGATCTACCCGTACTATCTGGTCTTCCAGGACAAGCTCAAGGAGCAGGAGGACGCCAAGTTCTGGTTCTGCGACAGCCAGCATTGGCCCACCGTGTTCAAGCCATTCGAGACGATCGGCGGCGAGTTCGCGGTCAAGTGCCTGGGCCAGTACAACGCCCGGCACCTGATGATCCCCAACGCCAACGGCATCGAGTTCCGCGTCCACCTGGGCTACCTCTACATGTCCCCCATCCCGGTGCCGGAAGACCAGATCGCCGCCCGCGTGCCCCTGTTCGAACAGCGCGTTGGCCACTACTTCCAGAATTGGGACCAGCTCCTCAAGCAGTGGCACATCAAGGTCAAGGGCACCATCGAGGAGATGGAGACCATCTCCTTCCCCAGGCTCCCGGACCTGGTCCCCATGGAAGACATCCTCTCCGGCAAGGGCAAGGACGGCTCCGAGAAGCTCCTGGAAAGCTACGACCGGCTCATCCAGCTGGCCTACCAGAACTGGCAGTACCACTTCGAGTTCCTCAACCTCGGCTACATCGCCTACCTGGACTTCTTCAACTTCTGCAAGCAGGTCTTCCCCAATATCCCGGACCAGTCCATCGCCACCATGGTGCAAGGCGTGGACATGGAGCTCTTCCGCCCGGATGACGAACTCAAGCAGCTCGCCAAGCTCGCCGTTGAACTGCATCTGCAGCCCTATTTCCGTAACACCAGTCACGCCGACGACGTCGAGGCCACCCTGGCTGCCATCGCCGCAGCCCCGGGCGGGGACCGCTGGATCGCCCAGTACGAGGGCGCCAAGGAACCGTGGTTCAACTTCACCGTGGGCAACGGCTTCTACGGCCACGACAAGTACTGGAACGAACACCAGGAAATCCCGCTCGGCTACATCGCGGACTACATCCGCCGCGTGGACGAGGGCCAGGAAATCATGCGGCCGGTGGAGGCACTCATCGCAGAACGCGACCGCATCATCGAGGAATACCGCGAGCTGCTCGAAGGCGAAAACCAGGCCCTCTTCGACGCCAAGCGCGGGCTCGCCGCCACCGCCTACCCGTACGTGGAGAACCACAACTTCTACATCGAGCACTGGACCATGGGCGTCTTCTGGCGCAAGATCCGCGAGCTGTCCCGCATGATGCAGGCCGAGGGTTTCTGGACCGAACCGGACGACCTCCTCTACCTGGGCCGCAACGAGGTCCGCGACGCGCTGTTCGACCTGGTCACGGGCTGGGGCGTCGGTGCCAAGCCGATCGGTCCCGACTACTGGCCGGCCGAGATCGAGCGCCGCCGCGGAATCGTGGACGCGCTCAAGACCGCCCGCCCTGCCCCGGCGCTGAACACCCCGCCGGAATCCATCACCGAACCCTTTACCCGGATGCTGTGGGGCATCACCACCGAGCAGGTCCAGCAGTGGCTGGGCGCCGGCGAGGAAGTGGAGGGCGGGGGCCTGCGCGGCATGGCTGCCTCGCCGGGCGTGGTGGAGGGCCTGGCCCGCGTCATCACCGACGCGGACCAGCTCTCCGAGGTGCAGCAGGGCGAGATCCTGGTCGCCACCGTCACCGCGCCGTCCTGGGGCCCGATTTTCGGCAAGATCAAGGCCACGGTCACGGACATCGGCGGCATGATGAGCCACGCGGCGATCGTCTGCCGGGAGTACGGTCTTCCGGCGGTGACCGGAACGGGTTCCGCCTCCACCACCATCAAGACCGGCCAGCGGCTCCGGGTGGACGGGACCAAGGGCACCGTGCAGATCCTCGATGCCGACCAACCGGAGCTCCTGGTCACCGGACCCGGCGCCCACGCGCACAGCCACAGTCATGTCTGAGCTGAACGCGCCGGCTGCAAGGACCGTCCTGATCACCGGTGCCGCCGGCGGGCTGGGCCGGGCGTTTGCGCTCGGCTTTGCCGGCCGCGGCTACCGCGTGGCGGTGGCCGACATCAACCTCGAGGGCGCTGAGCAGACGGCCAAACTGGTCCGCGAACTCGGCGCCGAGGCCGCCGCCTTCCCGGCGGACGTCACCAGCGTGGACTCCACTGAGATCCTGGCACGGGACTGTGCGGACTTCGGGAACGGAAGCATCGACGTCGTCCTCAACAACGCGGCGGTGTACGCGGGGGTGACCCGCAGCCCGTTCGAGGACATCGACCCGGCCGAATGGGACCTGGTGATGAACGTCAACCTCAAGGGCCCCTGGCTCGTGACCCGTGCGGCGAGCCCGTACCTGCCCGAGGGCGGGCGCGTCATCAACCTCTCCAGCGCCACGATCTTCAGCGGCTCGGAACAGTGGCTCCACTACGTCGCGTCCAAGGGTGGCGTGGTGGCCCTGACCCGGGTGATGGCCAAGGAACTGGGCCGGCGGGGGATCACGGTCAACGCGATCGCCCCCGGCTTCACGCTCACCGAAGCCAGCTACGGCCTGATGGAGAACGCCGAGAACTACGGTGTGGACCGCGGGGCCATCAAGCGGGCCAGCCAGCCCGAGGACGTCGTGGGCGCGGCCCTCTTCCTGGCTGGGCCGGACAGTTCCTACTACACGGGCCAGACCATGGTGGTGGACGGCGGCCGCCAGTTCATCTGAGGCGCTCTTTCCTGCCATCATCCGATTCAACCTAAGGAGAACCACATGCCAACGGTTCATTTCACCGACGCCGGGGGCGCTGTCCGCGACGTCCAGGGAAACCCCGGCGATTCAGTCATGGAAACGGCCGTCCGCAACGGCGTCCCCGGGATCGTCGCCGAATGCGGCGGCTCATTGTCCTGCGCTACCTGCCATGTCTTCGTCCGCGAGGACTGCCTTTCGCAGCTTCCGCCGATGGAGAACATGGAAGACGAAATGCTCTACGGCACGGCCGTCGACCGTGAGGACAACTCGCGGCTGTCCTGCCAGCTCCGGCTCACAGACGCCGTGGAGCTGTTCGTCACCACCCCGGAAACCCAGGTGTAGCGATGGGCGCGGAAGCACTGGAGCAGGCAACTGACACCCTCGTCGCGGACCAAAGCTCTCCAACGCGCACGGGGCTCCTGATCATCGGCGCCAGCCAGTCCGGGGTCCAGCTTGCTGTATCGCTGCGGGCACTCGGCTTCGACGAACACATCACCCTGCTCGGCGACGAGGACCACCGACCCTACCAGCGCCCGGCCCTGTCCAAGGAGTTCCTTCAGGGCACGGTCGAGAGCGAATCACTGATCTTCCGCTCCAACGATTACTGGGCCGGACACAACGTGGCCCTGGTCAAGGGCGAATACATCGTCCGGGTCGACAAGGAACCCGACGGCTCCGGGGTCGCGCATTCTTCCTCCGGAAAACAGTTCCCTTTCAAGCGGCTGGCGCTCACGGTCGGAGCCCGGGCCCGCAAGCTGGAGATTGAGGGCGGGAACCTCGACGGCGTGCTGTACCTCCGCAACGCCGACGACGCGCTGGCACTCAAGGCGCGGGTGGGGGATGCCACGGATGTGGTGGTGATCGGCGGCGGGTTCATCGGACTGGAGGCCGCGTCCAGCCTGCGGAAGATGGGCAAGAACGTCACGGTTCTGGAATTCGGTCCGCGGCTCGTTGGCCGGGCCGTGGGAGATGAGACGGCCGGGTACTTCCTGCAGGCGCACCGTTCCCGCGGCCTGGACATCCGGCTCAACACCAGCGCCAAGCGCTTCACAGCAAGCGAGGGCGGTAGCGCGGTCGCCGGCGTAGAACTCCAGGACGGCACAGAGCTCTCCGCTCAGATTGTGCTCGTGGGGATCGGCGTCATTCCCAACACCCAGCTGGCCGAACAGCTCGGGCTGAGGGTGGACAACGGGATTGTGGTGGACCGCTTCGCGCTGGCCTCGGACGGCACAACGGTGGCGATCGGCGACTGCGCCAACATGCCCAACCCGGTGCCAGGGTCGGAGCCGGGGGAACGGATCCGGCTGGAAAGCGTCAACAACGCCATCGAACACGCGAAGGTGGCCGCCTACTCGCTGACCGGGCGGCGCGAGGAATACGCCGGCATCCCCTGGTTCTGGTCCAATCAGGCGGACCTCAAGTTGCAGATCGCCGGACTGTGCAACGGCTACGACCAGACGGTACTCCGTCGGGACGAGGACCGCGGGAAGTTCAGCGTCCTGTACTACCGCCAGGGCCAGGTCATCGCCGCGGACTGCGTCAACGCCCCGCTGGACTTCATGGCCGTCAAGAACGCACTGGCAAAGGGCCAGAACATCCCTGCCGACGCCGCGGCGGACCCCGCCACGCAACTCAAGACCATCACCACGGACAGCTAACTGCACTCAGACAGTACGCCGGCCCACCCGAAGGAGCATTATGAGCACCCCCAAGACTCCGGTCGCAGCCAGCCCCGCCGCTAAACCGGTGGACGTCCCGGCCCAGGCCTTTGCCGCGGAGTACAGCGTCCGGCCTGTTCCCGCGGCTGGTCCGGTAGACACCTCCGCGATCTGCAATACCCCGGCTGCCGTTCAGGAACTCGACGCACTGTGGAAGGCCGTGGTCCATGAGACGCGGACGCGCGGAAACGACATCCACTTGCCGATTTCCTTGGCCTACGCCGAACGGCTGTGCCGGGCCTATCCCGGCGCCGACGCTGAACTGGTGCGCGTGGCCACCGTGCTGCACGACACTGGCTGGGCCCACGTTGATGAATCCCGCATCATATCCGAGGGCTTCACCGGTGACTGGCGCAAGGCCGCCATCCGTTACGAACACGAGCAGCAGGGCTGCGACGTGGCCCGCCGGGTGCTCCCCGCCCTGGGCTACTCCACCGAATTCATTGAGCGCGTCTGCGAGATCATCGACGGCCACGACACCCGGCCGGTGGCCCGCTCCCTGGAAGACGCCCTGATGCGCGATGCCGACAGGCTATGGCGCTTCGACCGCGCCGGTATCGCCCTCGCCTCCACGTGGTTCGCCATGGACCCGGCCACGTACACCGACAGACTGGCCACCGAGATCGTGCCCGAACTCATCACCCAGGCCGCCCACGATATGGCCGCCGCGGACCTTAACCGATCCAACGCCCTTCTTAAGACGGCGGTGATCCGATGACCTCCGCCACGCATGATGCTCCTGCCCTGACAGCCCGGACGGAGCTGTCCCTGCCGCATACGCATGTGGATACGATCTTTGTCGACGGCGCGTGGCAGCCTTCGCGGAGCACCGGCCGCAACCCGGTGACCGACCCCGCTACGGGCGAAGTGTGGGGCTCGGTGCCGGACGGAACGCCGGAAGACCTGGACGCCGCCGTCGGCTCTGCCCAGCGCGCCTTTCAGGGGGAGTGGCCCCGGCTTACCCCGTCTGAACGCGCCGACTACCTTCTCCGGATTGCTGAGGAGGTGGAGAATCGGGCTCAGGAGCTTGCCCTGACGAACTCGAGGGAAAACGGCTCACCGGTGTCCGAATCCGCCGGGGCGGCAGCCAACGCGGCCGGTATCTTCCGGTACTTCGCCACCCTCGCCGGGTACCTTGAGCATGAGGATGTCCGCCCCTTCCCGCGCGGCGGCGGCGAGTCAGTAGTCCGGCGCGACCCGCTGGGAGTCTGCGCGCTGATCGCGCCGTGGAACTTCCCCATCAACCTGGTGGTCATCAAACTGGCGCCGGCCCTGCTGGCAGGCTGCACCGTGGTGATCAAGCCGGCGTCGCCCACGCCGCTGTCCATCCGGGTGATTATCGACGCCGTCGCCGCGGCCGGGGTTCCGGCGGGCGTGGTCAACCTGGTAACCGGCTCCGGCCGGCTGGGGGATCAGCTGGTGAAGCACCCGGGCGTCGAAAAGGTGGCGTTCACGGGATCGACGCCGGTGGGCCGGAAAATTGCCGTGGCCTGCGGGGAACTGCTGCGTCCGGTCACGCTGGAACTGGGCGGGAAGTCCAGCGCCATCGTGCTCCCTGATGCGGATCTGGAGGCGATGTCCAAGGTGCTGATCCGGTCGTCGATGCGCAACACCGGCCAGACCTGCTACATCTCGACCCGGATCCTGGCGCCCGCGAGCCGTTATGACGAAGTGGTGGAGATGGTCACGGCCACGATTGCGGCCGGAAAGCAGGGTGATCCGCTCGACGCGGACACTGTGTTCGGCCCTTGCGCAACGGAGTCCCAGTGCCGGACCGTGCTGGAGTACGTGGAGTCGGGCGTGGCCGACGGCGCGCGGGTCACCACCGGGGGGCGAGCGGCGTCGTTAGGCGGTGGCCTTGAGGGCGGCTATTTCGTGGAGCCCACAGTCTTCGCCGACGTCACCCCGGAGATGCGGATCTCCCGCGAGGAGATCTTCGGCCCGGTCCTGTGCATCCTAAAATACGACGACGCCGATGGCAGTGTTGACGAGGCCGTCGCGCTGGCGAACAACACCGAGTTCGGACTCGGCGGCCTGGTGTTCGGGCAGGACGCGGCGGCTGCCCTGAACGTGGCCGACCGGATGGACACGGGCTCCGTGGGCATCAACTTCTTCGCATCCAACCATGCGGCCCCCTTTGGCGGCCGGCACGATTCCGGCCTTGGCACCGAGTACGGGATGGAAGGCCTGAACGCGTACCTGAGCTACAAGTCCATCCACCGCCGCACGTAACTAGCGGGATGCCGGTGGCACGGTGAAGGCATTCAACCATTTCTTGGACAGTAGGATCACAGCGGGAATGATGCAACGAGGCGGGCGAGCGGTGGAGGCGCCTGTCCGGCCGGCAAGGCGTCGACCAGCAGTGGCGCGTATCGGATCTTGTTGCCGCTGCGTCCTCCGAAGAACCGGCGCAACTGCGCCGCTATTGGCCGCTCCCGCAGTGACGGCTGGCGTTGGAGGAGCCGGAACGACGCGAGCTCGCCTTGAGCCGCGATGACTTTGAGCACTGCGTCGATCCCCAGGCAGCGGATGAGTTCGTCCTCCAGATCGGCGTGACAGACGTGGAACCCAAGCTCGGCCAGCGAACCGGACCCGATATCTGCCCGGCCCAGCGCGCGGGCGATGCCACGGGATTCGCCTGCATCACACAGGCCCAACAACCGGTGGCCTGCGCCATTCGGTCCGTAGCGGTCGAGGAAGTGGACGATGCTGGTCGCGCCTCCCATCGGAACGACCGACACCCGTAAGGCTGCCAGGTCATGGCCATGGCGGAAGGCCAGCGTCTCAACCGCAAGCCGGTCACTCTCACCTTCGACCAACACCGTCGTCGCCTGCATGGAACCAGTATGCCGAACGGATTGTCTGGTCACGGGCTCCCCGCCGGACACGCAGTACGTGGTCAGGAGCCGGACACGTCGACCAGGACCTTCCCGACGAAGCCTTGTTCTACGGCGTCGTGCGCTGCCGCGGTTTCCTCGAGTCGAAAACGGCTGAGGGGCAGTCCGTGCTCATCGCCGACCCGCAATGCCCCCGCTTTCAGCGCATCGGCGACGGCGGCAACGGCCGCCGCCTTCTGCTGCTCCGTCACGGTGTACGTGAGGATGAACTGGAATTGGACGTTCTTGCCCATGCTCTCGCGAATGGGAATGGCCAAGGATTCACCGGGGTTGGCAGCATAAATGGAAATGGTTCCCCCCGGCTTCACCACCTTGAGGTCATTGCCGATGTTCGCCGGAGCATTGACGTCGACGATCGTATCAACGCCTCCAGGGGCTGCCTCATGCACGGCCTGTGGGACGTCGGCAGCGCGGTAGTTGATCACACTGTGCGCGCCGGCCCGGCGGGCAAGCTCACCTTTCCGCTCACGGTCGCGATGACGGTTGCCCCGGCCCAGCGGGCGAGCTGAATTGCCGCGTGCCCCACCGCACCCGCGCCACCGGTGACCAGCACCACCCGCCCTTCCAGGGCGCCCGGCGAAAGCCTTGCCGGGCCGTCCTGGCTGGAGGTCAGCGCACGATGAGCCGTCAGTGCCGGGATCCCCAGGGATGCGCCCGTGTCGAAGGATTCCATGTCTGGAAGGGCAACGGCCTGCGCGGCCGGCACCACCACGTACTCCTGGGCTGTGCCCTCGGTGCCGCCCCAGGCGACGTCCCAGAGCCAAACGCGATCGCCGACGGACAGCCCCGGCACGCCGGATCCAAGCTCGTCGATAACGCCGGCACCATCCTGGTTGGGCACTTTTGGTGCCTCCAGCATGCTTCCGCTCCCGCCGGCGCCCCGGGACTTCCAGTCGGTGGGATTGACCCCGGAGACCACCACCCGGACTCTGACCTGGCCCGGTCCGGGTGCCGGCAGTGGCCTCTCCTGGAGGGTCATCACGGACGATGGCCCTGTCTTTTCGTACACGATGGCCTTCACTGTTACTCCGCTTCTTCGGCTTTCATAGGGGGAAGGGATGAGGGCGCCGTAAGAACCCGGGGGTCCTCCTGTCGCCATGATGGCTCGGATACCTCTGACGTCTATTGCGGCGCTTGATCCCACGCTAACGCAAAAGGGGAAATGGACGGATCAGGTCAAATGGTCGAAGTCGCCGCGCGCCCAAGCAGCGTGCCGTTGTGCGGAATCGTGCAGAATGGCCTTGGCGCCGGACGCGATTACATTGTTGAAGTTGCCATAGATTCGGTCGAACTTGAGCTCTCCCAGTTGTGCGGCGATTCGCTCCGCCACCGCGCCGGATAACGGCACGTGGTTCGGGTAGCTGCGCATGAAGGCGATGGAGCGACGGTCTGGATTCGGATACACGCTGTCACCGGTCAGCAGAACTCCTTTGCCACCGGCTCCTGCAGCCCAGTGCACCACCGCGCTGCCCGGGAAATGGCCCCCGGTCTGGTGCAGGGTCAACCCTTCTGCGATGGTTTGACTGCCGGACCAGTATTCGATGATCGGATCATTGCGCCCCAGCCATGGCCGGTCTGCGTCGGCCACGAGTACGGGGACGCCGCCGAGCCGATGCGACCATTCGACCTGCACGCCGAACATGTGTGGATGGCTGGCAGCGATCGCCAGGACCGGGCCCCGCTCGAGCACTGCCTTCACAGCTCTGTCGTCGACATATCCGACCGGATCCCACAACAGCGAACCCTCGTGTGTCGCCACAAGCTGGGCGGTCTGGCCGATCCCGACTCTTGGCTCCGTCCGGATCCCGACAAGGCCCGGCTCGTTCTCCTTCAACACCGTTTGCTGGCCCTCCTGCGCCAGCCCGTCCAGTGTGAGCCACTTTTGTCCGTCCTCGGGCACATACTGCCGCTCATCGGCGCAGATCGGGCAAACCCCCGGGGCAGGTTCGTCGTGTTCCACGGCGCAAGTTGCGCAGATCAGCATGGTGGGTCCCTTCTAAGGCCTTGTGTCCTGCTCCTCTTGCCCACCGTAAGCGTGCCCGACGTCGTCGGGAAGCGGATGCCGCTATCAACCGGCCGCGATGGCAACCGCAAAATGGATCCCGCAATCCGAGTGTGCGTCGAATTGGGTATCAGGAGCGTCGAGACATATTCAACGCATCGACTTCAACGCACCGACGGGGACAACAGGGCGGCTATGACGTTCACCGCATACCAGCCCAATGCCCCAAGTGCTCCCAGAACGGTAACGGAAACCACCCAAAATAGGGCAGAGAGTTTCCGTCTCGGTTTCTCATCCATAACAACCACCCCGCAATCAATTGGGATACTCTCGGACCGAATCTTGCCTGAACCCCCTTGCGGAAAGCTTGGAATCGAGACGAGGCCTCTGGCCCGCAGCTGGCCCGGGGCAGAAGTCACGCCAACCCTTGCAGCCACCACGAGGCACGCTTAGGATGGCGGGGCCGGGACGGCCTGGACGGCGATGGACCTATCCTGCCGTTGACGGACAGTGAGCCCTTTGGAGGTCCGACGTGAGTGAGCGGGATGACTTCATGGCCTGGGTTGGGTCGCGTCTCAAGGACGCCGAGACCGCCCTGCATAACGGCGACGCCGGGCCGCGGTTCGCCATCTGGTCCCGAAGGGAGCCCGTTACCGTGCTCGGCGCGTGGACGTCCGGCAGCGGTCCCGAGGACGTGGGGCGCATCTTCCATCAGCTGGAAGCATCCTTCTCGGATTGCACGTCATACACGCACGAGGTGATTGCTGCCGACGTGATCGGGGACATGGCCTACACCGTTGGGTACGAGCATACGAGCACCTCGGTAAACGGAGAGCCGAGGGACTACACACTGCGCGTGACCCAGGTCTACCGGCGCGAGGGTGGCGAATGGAAGGTCGCCCATCGCCACGCAGACACCCTGGCGCAGCCGGACAAGCCCCAGGACGCCTGAGCCCCGTCCTTGGTGTCAGGAGCCGGTGTCAGGACGGTGTTCAGGAGCCGGCGGTCAGGATCCAGGGCGCCCCGGCCACTCTTTGCCCGCCCAGGGGTCGTAGTCGGCGATGAGCTCCTCCTGCGGCGGACGCTCATTTTCCGGGACGTGCTGCAGGTTCACCCGGACCCGGTACCAGAGCGAACTCGATCCCCGCATTCCGTCGACGAGTACGTCGGCGGGATGCAGGGCTGATATGAGGTCCGCATGCCGGGTCTTCCATTCCTCGAGCGCCGCGAGCGCCTCGGGCTTGGTCTTGGTCCGTGCCACCTCGATGAGCGGCATTACCGATTGCCGGCGCCCCAGGCCCTCGCCGCCGCGCGGCGGCTTCTCGGCGGGGCCGAGCCCGGCAGCCAGACTGATGAGCCTGTCGAGCGTCCCTGCCGCGTCGTCGATCCCGGCGTGTGGGTCGCCCATCGCCGCGAAGCGCTCAAGCACCGTGGGCACCGTGAATTGTTCCGGCCGGGCGGAGGTAACCTCGTCCCACGTGAGCGGAGTCGAGACCCGGGCATCGGGCAGGGGCCGGATCGAGTACGCCGATGCCACGGTGCGGTCCTTGGCGTTCTGGTTGAAGTCGACGAACACACTCTCGCCGCGCTCCTCCTTCCACCACCGCGCGGTGGCGAGGCCCGGAGCGCGGTTCTCGACCTCGCGGGCGAGGGTCTCGGCGGCGAGCCGCACGTCGCGGTACGACCACTGAGGCGCGATGCGCACGAGGATGTGGAGTCCCCGCGAACCGCTCGTCTTCGGCCACCCCACCAGTCCGACGTCGTCGAGCACCTCCCGCGCGACATAGGCGACATCGACGATCTGCGCCCAGTCGACCCCCGGCATCGGGTCGAGGTCGACCCGGAGCTCGTCCGGGTGCTCGAGGTCCTCTGCACGCACGGGGTGCGGGTTGAGGTCCAGGCATCCAAGATTCACGACCCACGCCAAGCCCGCGGCATCCCGGATGACGGCCTCTTCGGCAGATGTTCCGGACGCGTAGTGCAGCGTTGCCGTGTCGATAAAGTCGGGGTGGTTTTCAGGCACGCGCTTCTGAAAGAACGGCTCAGCGCCGATCCCCTTCGGGAAGCGCTTGAGTACCATGGGCCGGCCGCCTGCGCCCCGTAGTGCACCGTCGGCGACGGTGAGGTAGTAGCGGACCAGGTCGAGCTTGGTCAGTCCGGGTTCGGGGAACACCACCTTGTCCGGACTCGAGATGCGAACCTCGTTGCCGGCAATGTTGAGGATCTCGGCGGGGGTCTTCGACGAGTTCATTCCGCCACGCTAGTTCCGGACGGCTGCGCTTGGGAATAGCATTCCGGCATGGACGCCAAGTTATTCGCCTATCTCAGCTACGGTGACGCACCCGCAGCCCTGGACTGGCTCCAGGCCGTGGGATTTGACGTTATTCAGCGGCAGGACGGCCCCGCAGGGACAGTGCTGCACGCCGAGATTTCCATGGGGGAGGCGGTGATAATGGTGGCAAGTAGCGATGCCGCCTCCCAGCGGCCGCCACTTATCGGCCAGTCGACCGGCCAGGGACTGTATCTCCTGGTCGAAGACGTCGACGCATTTCATCAGAAGGCCCTCGCCGCGGGCGGAACCTCAGTGATCGAGCCCGAAGACACCCAATGGGGCGCCCGGCGCTGCCGGGTGCTCGATCCCCAAGGACAGGAATGGAGCGCCGGCACCTACCAGCCCGGAATCGCCTCGTGATACGTCCTTGCTTGCCCACCCGGGGCGCTCTAAGTGCCCTCCTCGCTGCCGGCGTCGAAGGGCTTGCCCGCGGCTG
>NZ_KI914925.1:13234-16119 GCF_000520575.1 Arthrobacter sp. I3 | reverse complement strand
CGCCTGCCGCGAGTCGGTCCGACTCCCGGGCCCCAACCGCGGACTGGGCGCCACCGGATCCGGCTTCGGCGGGTGAGGGTCCCGGCGGTACAGATCCGGATGTCTTTGCGGAGTCCGTCACGGTCCGCTGCCCCTCGGTCATGGCGGGGTCGTTGAACACCTGCTCCACGGGCGCCTCGCCTGTCTTGGCCCGTTCCGGATGCGAGTGATCCCCCTGCGCCTTGGTGCCCGCCTCCGCGATGTCGACCGCTTCGCGCACATCTGCACCGCTGCGGGAGTCATCGCTCTGGGCCGCGGCACCCGGCGAGGCGTTCCGGGCCCGCGATTCAGCGTCGTGGCCACCGTGCGCCTCGGTCATCGGCATTTCGCCAGGCGTACCTGTTCCGGCCTTGCGCAGCGGATCTACAGTACCGTCCGCACCGTAATCACCTTCGGTGTACTGGCCGATTTCCGACCCGGCCGTGCGTCCCGGAACCGTACCAGCGCCGCCGTAGTCGGCTGCCACGTAGCGCCCGGATTCCTTGGCTCGGTCTCCCAAGGGTTCGGGCAGGCCGCCCTCCCTGCCGCCCGCACCGTAGTCACCTTGGACGTATTGGCCTTCCTCGTCCTCGGCGTGCCGGCCTCTCTGCACGCCAGCCTTACCGTAGGTCCCTTCGACGTACCGGCCCCGGAGCTCCTTATCTTCTGGTTTCACGTCCGCGGGCGTCTGGTCCGCGGGCAATTCGGAGTCGCTGCGGTCTGTCATGATCCTGCCCTCCAGAGACGAATCCATGCGTCTAATCCGGCGCAATTCAAGTCTAGCCAGGGCCACTGCACCACGACAGAGGGCAGTGGCCTCCGGCCGCCCGCCTTTGGGTGGCCAGGGTGTCAGGTGTGGGCGGCGGGAGCTGTGGTGCTTCGAACGACGAGGCGCGGGGCCAGCACTTCGGTACGTGGCGGCAGGGAGGGGTCGGCGATGCGGGCAAGGAGAAACTCCGCAGCGCGGATGCCTACGTCCCGGCTGACGGGGTCGACGGTGGTCAGGGAGACGTGGCGGATCCCGGCGAGATAGGTGTTGTCGTATCCGACCAGTGAGAGTTGTGCCGGCACGCTGATGCCGTGCTCGTCCGCGGCCGAGAGCGCACCGACGGCGAGGATGTCGTTGGCGGCAAAGACCGCTGAGGGGGGCCGGCCGCCGTCGATAAGGCGGCTCATTGCCTCAAAGCCGGAATGTTCGCTCAAGTCCGTCGGTATCACCCGGATGAAGTTCTGCAAGCCGTGGCGGGTCATGGTGTCCCGGTAAGCGTCGGCCCGCACGGTAGCGGACCCGGTGGGAGCGGTGAGGAAGGCAATATCGCTGTGGCCGAGACCAATCAGGTGTTCGACGGCCATCCGGGCGCCGGCGGCGTCGTCGTTGCTGACGCGGTCCGCTGCCGGGAGGTCGAAGGCGCGGGTGCCGGCGACGACGGCTGGCGTGAGCAGTGTGGCGCGGGTGAGGTCTTCATCGGCGGAGAAGTCTCCGGCGATGACGAGGCCGTCGACGCGCAATTCCAAGAAGGCGGACACCGGGCTTTCCCCTGGGCGGGCCAGATAGCGGGGATCGCCGAGGACCATCCGAAGGTTCCGCTCCCGGAAGATGTTCTGCATGCCGTCGAGCAGCTCCACGAACCAGGGATTGGAGAGGTCGTCCAGCAGCACTCCTACTGTTTGCGTCCGCCCGCTGGCGAGCGAGCGGGCCGCATTGCTGGGCCGGTAGTCGAGTGCGGCTATAGCGGTGGCAACAGCTTCTCTTCTTTGTTCACTCACCTTGGGTGAACCCCTCAGCACCAGGGAAACGAGTGCGCGAGATACGCCGGCCTCGCGCGCCACATCCTCAATGGTGGCGCGTTTGGCCGCTACATGCTGGCTCAGTTCGTTCCTGGACAAATGGCCTCCTGCCGGCAAGCGTATCGCGGGAAACACAGCGGTTCCGGCCGCCGCCCCATGGGCAACCGCACCGGTTCCACTGCTGCCTGACGCCGGCCGCATGCCTGTCCCGTGGGGGAGGCCCCGGCGGCAATGGCTGCGGACGTTCGATTCTCAGAGAGATACCGCCTTCTCGCCCGGTACCGTGGGAGGCACGATGATTGGAATGCCTCCGGTGCGGAAGTGCACCTCCAGCTCTTCCAGGGATTGCCCCTTCGTCTCCGGCACGAATTTCGCCACGAAGATCAGGGAAACAATATTCACCAGCACGAACACGGTGAACGTGCCGGTTGAGCCCAGGGCGACGACCAGGATCGGGAACAGGAAGGAGATCGCCGCGTTCACGGTCCAGAGGGCGAACACCGCGATGCCCATCGCGAAGCCGCGGATGGCCAGCGGGAAGATCTCGGAGAGCAGTAGCCACACGCACGTGCCGATGAAGCACTGCACGAAGGCCACGAACAGCATCATCGCCGCCAGAATGGTGTAACTGACGAGGTCCGACTGGGGGAGTGTGAAGACGACGGCGAGGAGTGCCTGCGAAGCTACGACCCCGGAGAAGCCAATGACCAGCATGCGGCGGCGCCCGACGAAGCCCAGCAGCCAGATACCCAGAACGGTCATCAGCACCGACGTGACGCCGACGGCGATGGTCGCCACGAGCGATGCGCTCACGCCGAGGCCGCTGCGCTCGAGGATGGTGGGGGCGTAGTAGTTCACGGTATTGATGCCCGTTGCCTGCTGGGCTGCGGCGAGCCCGATGCCGACCCAGAGGAGCCGGCGCATCCAGGGATTGTTCTTCAGATCGCGCCAGGCGCTGGAGCGCTCATTCCGGGCCGTATTCGCGGACTCAACGATTTCTTTGTATTCGAAATCGGCTTCCTCCGGGCTGCGACTGAGGTTGAGGATGCGGCGGCTGTCCTCGAGCCTGTCGCGGATAG
>NZ_KI914925.1:8492-13134 GCF_000520575.1 Arthrobacter sp. I3 | reverse complement strand
GCGGCTGTCCTCGAGCCTGTCGCGGATAGCGAACCAGCGCGGCGATTCGGGCAGGGCGAGCATGCCGATCAGGAGTGCGATGGCGGGGATGGAGGCAATGCCAAGCATGATGCGCCAGACCTCCGCGTCGTGGATGACGGCGTCGAGGAGTGCGTTGATGGCAAAAGCAAGCATCTGTCCGGTAACGATCATCAGTTCGTTGATGGTGACCATGCGCCCGCGCAGATGTGCGGGCGCCATTTCTGCCAGGTAAAGAGGGCACGTTACGGCAGCGGCGCCGACGCCAAGACCGAGGATGACGCGGGCAACGACCATGAACCCGACAGTCGGTGCGATGGCGCAGCCTATCGCGCCGAGAAGGAAGAGCAGCGCGCACACAAGCAGCGTGCCGCGCATCGCTCGTGGCGACCCGAGCCTGCCGCCGCTCAGTGCGCCCACCGCGGCACCAGGGAAGAGCAGTGCGCTGACGACGGTGGCCTCTTCGACCGGGCTCATGCTCAAGGAGTCCTGCATGTAGAGCAACGCACCGGAGATCACGCCGGTGTCGTAGCCGAACAGGAGTCCGCCGAGTGTGGAGATAACAGTGAGACGGGCGAGATACCCGCGGTGTTTTGAGCCGGATGCGGGCGAGCTTGCTGTGTGCAACGACATTGTTGACTTCCTCGATTCGGCCGACCTGGAGGGCGGACTTTGAATTGGGAGCGTTCCCGGGAGTGTGCTGGATCACGCACCTTCTACGTTAGAGCGCTCTAACGAGACCGTCAAGACTTTGTCTTGACATGCGCTCAAAGGGTCGACGGGTGTCCTGGAGGCGGCCGGTTGGGGCAAGTCCGTGCGGGCGCGGCAGCAGGGAGGATGCCGGAAGCCTGGTGCGTGTGGCGCCGGGGTGGAGCGGGTATTTCTTCAGGCTTTTACCGATGAAGCGATTTGTTACTATGTCAGGACAAATCCAGGAAAGGGCGATGAGTCTTATGCGAATCGATGTCAACACAATGGAAGCCGGCACATGACCGGGAACTCCTCACTCCCGGTGTCCCGGGTCCCGGATTCCCGAACCGCACCACCACTCCGCTGGGGGATCATGGGTCCCGGCTGGATTGCGGAGCGCTTTACGGAATCCGTCCAGGCGCACACCTCGCAGATTATCGCCGCAATCGGGTCCCGCTCGCTGGACCGTTCCGAAGCCTTTGCTGGACGGCACGGCATCACCGCTGCCTTCGGCAGCTATGAGGAGCTGGCCGCCGCCGACGTCGACATCGTCTACGTGGCCACGCCGCACAACTTCCACTACGAGGCCGCCCTCATGGCGCTCGACGCCGGCAAGCACGTTCTGGTCGAAAAGCCGATAGGCATCAACCGCGCGCAGGCGGCCGGCATCGCCAGCCGGGCCGCCGACGCCGGCCTGTTCGCCGCCGAAGCCATGTGGACATTTTTCCTGCCCAAGTTCGACGTCATCCGACAAGTGCTCGACTCCGGAATGCTCGGGGACCTTACTACGGTCTTCGCCGAATACGGTGAGCACTTTGACCCCAGCCACCGGATCTTTGACCCGGCTCTGGCGGGCGGCCCGTTGCTGGACCTGGGGACCTATCCGCTCTCGCTCATCACGTCCGTCCTGGGCGAACCGGACCGCCTCCTGGCACTCGGTGAACCGCACGAATCCGGAGTCAATGCCCAGCTGTCGGCCGTCATGTCCTTTGCCGGCGGACGCCAGGCCATGATGAACACCCAATTGCACAACTTCACGCCGACGTCCGCCACCATTGTGGGCACCGAGGCTTCACTGTCAATTGACGGGCCCTTTAACATGCCAGGCAACTTCAGCGTCCACTTCCCGGACGGTACCCGGCTGGCCTACGAGGAGCCGGCCGGAGCGCACTTCGAGGGCCTGCACTTCGAGGCTGCCGCCGTCGCCAGCGCCATTGCGGCGGGGCGGCTGGAGGTTCCGCAGCGGCCGCTCGCCGAATCCATCCGGACCATGGCCGTCGCCGACGCCGTCAGGAACCAGCTCGGCATCGTTTTCCCCGGCGAAGCCATTGGAAGCCGCTGATCCAGGCCCTCCTTATCAGTGCTCGGAGGCCTTCGCGGCCTTGATGGCGGCCTTGGCAGCCTGCTTGCTGGCGCGCACTCTTTTCAGCGAATCGGGGTCCACGATGTCGGCGACGGAAAGAAATGCGCTCTCCTGGCCATAGGGGCCGGCGGCCTCACGCCAGCCTGGCGCCTGCAGGCCGCACTGCTTGCCGAGCAGTGCAAGGAAGATCTTGGCCTTTTGCTCCCCGAAGCCGGGCAAGCCTTTCAACCTGCGCAGCACTTCCTCACCGTCCGGGCCGTCCTGGTTCCAGATGGCAGTTGCGTCCCCATTCCAATCGCCTTGGACGGTCGCGGCGAGGTCCTGGACGCGGCCGGCCATGGAGCTGGGGAAGCGGTGGATGGATGGACGCTCCTTGAAGATCTCAACGAAGCCGGCCGGGTCGTATTCGGCGATTGCGGCAGGGGCCATGGACCCGATGCGCGTCCGGATCTTTTCGGGTCCGGCAAACGCAGACTCCATGGTCACCTGCTGGTCAAGCAGCATGCCAACGAGGAGTGCGAACGCGTCATTGCTGAGCAGTTGGTCGGCGGCGGGGTCGCCCGTGATGTGCAGTTCCATGCGCCCATCCTGCCACCAGCTCCGCGCCACGTCATGGCACCGGCCCGAATCTGCTCCGCCGCGACCAGCGGCATTGCTGACGCTGTGGCCGGTATCCTTGAAAGATGAGTGGCACAGCGCATTCAACCGTCACATTTGATGGCCGCTTCGCCCGGGAGTTCCAGGAGATGGCCATTCCCTGGCGCGCGGAGGAGGCGCCCGAGCCGCACCTTTTGGTGCTCAACGAGCACCTCGGCACTGAGCTGGGCCTCGATCCGGCCTTCCTCCGGAGTCCGGAGGGTCTGCGCCTGTTGACCGGCAACGCCGTCCCTGCCGATGCCAGTCCGGTGGCGCAGGCCTACGCCGGCCACCAGTTTGGCTGGTACGCCCCCCGGCTCGGCGACGGGCGCGCGCTCCTGCTGGGCGAGATCGGGCACGCGGACGGGCAGCTCCGCGACGTCCACCTCAAGGGATCAGGACGCACGCCGTTTGCCCGCAACGGGGACGGCCAGGCGGTGGTCGGTCCCATGCTGCGCGAATACATCGTGAGCGAGTCGATGCACGCGCTGCACATCCCCACGACCCGTTCCCTCGCCGTCGTCGCGACGGGACGTTCGGTGCAGCGCGAGACGCTCCTGCCGGGCGCCATTCTGACCCGGGTAGCCAGCAGCCACCTGCGCGTGGGCAGCTTCCAGTACGCCCGGTCCACGGGCGACATCGGCCTCCTTCGCCGCCTCGCCGACTACGCCCTGACCCGTCACCACCCCGCCGCCGCGGAGGCCGGGAACCGCTATCTAGCACTCTTCCAAGCGGTCATATCCGCCCAGGCTTCGCTGGTGGCCCAGTGGATGCTCGTCGGATTCGTTCACGGGGTCATGAACACCGACAACATGACGATTTCGGGCGAAACGATCGACTACGGGCCGTGTGCCTTCATGGAAGGCTTCGACCCGGCCGCCGTCTATAGTTCGATCGACGAGAGCGGGCGCTACGCCTACCGCAACCAGCCGGTGGTGGCGGAGTGGAATCTTGCCCGGCTCGCGGAGTCGCTTCTGCCCCTGCTCCACGATGACGAGGAGCAGGCGGTGGAGCTCGCGGTGGGAGCCCTCGGCGAGTTCCGCCGGCAGTACAGTGACGCCTGGTCGGCAGGCATGAAGGCCAAGCTGGGGTTCCGTGACGGGCTCGACGACGACGTGGCCTCGGCTCTCGTGGATGAAGTTGTGGCTTTAATGCAGGAGTCACGGGCCGACTACACCTCGTTTTTCCGGCACCTCGGCAAAGCCGCCCGCGGCCGTGCCGAAGCCGCGCGGGCCCAGGTCCTGGACACCGCAGCCTTCGATGCCTGGGTAGGGCGCTGGCGTGCCTTGGCGCCGGATGCTGACGCCATGGACCGGGTCAACCCGGTCTACATCCCGCGGAACCACCTGGTGGAGGAGGCCCTGGCGGCCGCTACCGGCGGAAACCTGGATCCGCTGGCACGGCTGCTGGACGCAGTCGCCGCACCTTTCGACGAGCGGTCCGGCCTCGAGCGCTACGCCGCTGCCGCCCCGGAAAGCTTTGGCCCGTACCGAACCTTCTGCGGAACCTGAGGGGAGCTGATCATGGATACCGAATTCGCCGAGGTCATCGATCATGACGTCACCACCATCACCTGCGTTTGCGGCAATACCGTCAGCAGCGAGGGATTGATTCAGGCCAACTCAGAGGGAATGCCCGTACACATTGGCGGAAACGTTCCCGTGCCCGCGGGGCTGGCTACCTGGCCTGAGGACGAGGATCTCTACACCCTGTGCTCCTCTTGCGGCCGCGTTTACCATGACGCCGTCATCGAGGAGACTGGGACCGCGCCCGTTGCTTTCCGGATTGATGTCACCGCTGGGCCGGTTGCCGAGGCGATCCGTGTCCACTGGGACCTCAACACGTAGCCACCTTCGGGGAAACTTCCGTTTCCCGGTCTTTCCCGGACCGGGTACCGTGCCGGGCAAGCCGTCGACCCTCTAACCCTCGTGGCTC
>NZ_KI914925.1:6799-8392 GCF_000520575.1 Arthrobacter sp. I3 | reverse complement strand
TCGTGGCTCGTCGGGATGTCCTGGGCGGCTGCCCATTCGCCCACGTCCCGGCGTTCAATGGCCGCGGCCATCAGATCCGGGAACAGGTCGGGCGTGCAGGCGAAGGCCGGGACGCCAATTCCGGCAAGTGCCCTGGCATGGTCTGAGTCGAACGACGGATGGCCGCTGTCGCTTAACGCCAGGAGCGCGATCATGGTCGTCCCCGACCCGACGATCGTGGCCGCCCGTTGCAGCATCTCTTCCGCAATGCCGCCTTCGTAGAGGTCGCTGATGAGCACCAGAATCGTCTCGGTGGGCCGGGTGATCTGGTCCTGGCAGTATGCCAGGGCGCGGTTGATGTCCGTGCCGCCGCCGAGTTGCACACCAAAGAGCACATCAACCGGATCGTCCAACTCGTCCGTCAGGTCGACAACCTCCGTGTCGAAGACCACCAGGCGGGTCCGCACCGACCGCAGCGAGCTGAGCACCGCCCCGAACACGCTGGAGTAGACCACGGACTCGGCCATCGACCCGGACTGGTCGATACACAGGATGATTTCACGCTGGACCTCGGTGCTGCGCCGGGTGTGCCCGACCAGACGCTCGGGCACGATCGTCCGGTATGCGGGCTGGTAGTGCCTAAGATTTGCGGCGATAGTTCTGTTCCAGTCAATGTCCCGATGCCGGGGCCGTCGTGTCCGTGCCGCCCGGTTCAAGGCTCCGGAGAGCGCCTGTATCGTCTTGGAGCGCAGACGGTCCTCAAGCTCGTTCGTCACCTGACGGATGACTGTCCTGGCGGTCTCGCGTGACTGCTCGGGGATGACACGGCCGAGGCCGACGAGCGTGCTCACCAGCCCGACGTCGGGCTGCACGGTTCGCAGCATCTCCGGCTCGAGGAGCAATTGCCGAAGGCCGAGCCGGTCCATGGCGTCGGCCTGCATCACCTGGACCACCGTGGACGGGAAATAGCCCCGGATGTCGCCGAGCCAGCGGGCAACGCGAGGGCTGGACGCGCCCAGACCCCCGCGGCCCTTCTTTTCTTCGGCTCCGTACAAGTCCTCCAGGGCCCGGTCGCGCCGGGCGTCAGCGGTGGAGAGGACGACGCTGTGTCCCTCCGCTGTGGTGACGCCGTCGGCCTCATGGCCGCCGAGCACAAGGCGCCAGCGGCCCAACCGGCCGCGGTCGTCGGTATCTGCGTCGGTCACGCGATCGCCTCCCATCCGAGGTACCTGGCCATCGTCCGGACCGCGGGGCCCGCGGCGGTCAGGTCCAGGTCGGTCTGGCTGACGATGCCCACTTTGTCGCCAATGCGGCTGACTTGCTCTCCGATCTCGCGCCGCTCCGGCCGGCTGAATGCTGAAAATGTCCTGCGCAGGAGCGGCAGGACGTCGTCGAAGATGGCGTCGTCCACCCCGGCGACCCAGTCGTCCACGATCTGCAGGAGCCGCCGATCATGAATCAGCAGTGTTGCGTCTCCGGAGATGAGGCCGTCCAGCCAAGCGGCGGCTTGCCGTGAGGGAGTGGCGATCGAGAGCCGCCGGCTCAGCGTCGCCGCGACGTCGTTCCCGTCGACCAGGCCTGCGTCCAGAAGGAGCCTCGTGGCCCGACCTGCCA
>NZ_KI914925.1:0-6699 GCF_000520575.1 Arthrobacter sp. I3 | reverse complement strand
GCCGTGGATGCCGTCCGAGCCTGCGACGGCGGCAAGCGCCCGGTGCCAGTCGTCCGGTGGCAGGTCGGGCAGCAAAATGAGGCCTTGTTGGGCCGAATCGACGGCGCGTCGCATGGTGTCGGCGGCCTCGTCGTCCAGCCCGGCGCAGGCAGTGGGCAGCCCCACGCACGCCCGCACAACCGTCGTGTCAAGAATCTTCCGTACGCCCGTGACGTTCACGCCGCGCACGTTGCCGTACCGGCAGGTCCGGGCAAGGGGGGCGATGGTTTCCAGCAGCGGCGCGACGTCTTGTTGCAAGGCGGTGCGCTCGGCAAGGACCGACACCACGCCGCCGATGCCGTCCGGCAGGTCAGCGAGCAGGCAGCTTGCGAGCAGTTCGCTGAGCGCCGTCAGGCTGCCTGCGTCCTGGGCGCGTTCGGCCACGCAGTTCGCGGCAGCGGAGGCGACCGTAGTGCCGTAGCGGCTGGCTTCCACCACGGCCACCGTTAGCTCCGGCTCCCAGTTCAGTGTCCACACCTCCTTGAACGTGCCCGTCGTCCGGCCGGATTCGCTCTGTGTGCCCCAATGCACTCCAAGCAGCGCCAGCCGGTGCAGCAGAACCGAGCGGGCCAGCTGGTTTGGCTTGCGCAGGTCAAGGGTAAGGACCTCTTCCATGGCGCTCGGTTTCCACCGGAGCTTGCGTTGAGTGGCTGCCAGATCGGCGGCCAGGGGGACTGTGGGCGCAGACTCCGGTACATTCCCCAGCTCGAGCCCAACGGTGAGTTCACGGTGGACCAGGGCCAGCGGCAGAGGTGAACCGTCGCACAAAACTGCCTGCGCGGCGTCGTCCAGTTCGGACAGTCCCGGGCTGGGCCGTCCACGGACGGCGGCAAGGGCATTCGCCATTCGGCTGGCGTCCACTACAGAGGCAGTCGATGCGTCGAGGTGTTCACGGCGCAGTGCATGGGCTACCCGGACGAGCCAGGTAGTGGACACGTCCGTGCCGGGCTCCTGCGCCATCCAGTGTGTGAAGAGGTGCTGGTACCAGCCGGGCGCAGTGACACCGGCCCCATAGCCGCTGCGCAAGCTGAGCCGGTCCGAGGTCCATGGCACCCAAGTCACCGCGACCTTGGCCTTGGGCAGCCCGGCCAGCACCTTGTTGTCGGCAGAGACCGGGGGAAACCCTGAGGGCACGAGGGCAGGCGCATGGTACGCACCACACACCACGGCGATCCGCCCATGCCCTTCGCGAATGGCGGCACGCAGCAGGCGGCGCATCGCCGCTTCCCGACGGTTGTTCTCCATAACGTCGGGATGGCTGCTGGGCCTGTCGTCGGCCGCCCGGATCTCCGCGATGGCCTCGGTCAACGCCGCGAACCGCTCGACGGGGTCTGTATTCGGTTGCTCGATGGCGTCCTCCCACCACCGCTCCGGATCGGTGTAGCCGGCGGCGCCGGCCAGCATCCCAATCGCATCGGGGCGGTACGGCTGCTGCATCGGGGCGGGAGGTTCGGCGCCATCCACGGGGGGATCGCCGTCGTCGGTGGCTGTTGTTGGCCCGTCCGGCGCGGGAGCCATGCGGAGGGCGAAGGTGTGCGCCGCGGGCAGGTCGATCGCCCGCACCTGGGTGCCGGTGGAAAGCGCCCAGCCAAACGCCACCCACTCCGGCGAGAAGCTCGCCATCGGGTAAAAGGAAGCGAGCCGAGGCTCATCGGCTGCGTAGATCAGCCCGGCGATGGGCGGCGTCATCTGCGGATCGGACAGCAGCGGAATCACCTGGTCAAGTTCCGGGGGACCTTCAACCAGCACCAGATCCGGCCGGAGGGATGCCAGCGCCTCGGCGACCGAATGCGTCGAACCGGGGCCGTGATGCCGGATCCCCAGGACGTAGACGTCTGTCATCGGTCAGTTCGATGATTCGAGGTCGCGGCAGGCCCGGTACAGGTCCTTCCACTCCGGCCTGTTCCGGACGACGGTTTCCAGGTACTCCTGCCAGATCACACGGTCCTGGACGGGGTCTTT
Source organism: Arthrobacter sp. I3 (assembly GCF_000520575.1). Classification (NCBI taxonomy): domain Bacteria; kingdom Bacillati; phylum Actinomycetota; class Actinomycetes; order Micrococcales; family Micrococcaceae; genus Arthrobacter; species Arthrobacter sp. I3. The sequence continues at coordinate 4,698 of NZ_KI914925.1, read as the reverse complement.
GACCACTGCGCCCACCAGGCTGGCCGCCACATCCGGGGCCCGGACGGTGCCGTCACCGAAGTGGGCGGCGAGGGAGAGCCCGTTCGTCATCACCGAGATGGCCTCTGCCGTCGACAGGGTCGCTGAGGGCGATTTGATTGTTGTGCGCTGGTCCTGCGTTACTCCGGCGCGCAGTTCCCGCATGACGGTGACCACCCGCCGGACTTCGGAGAGAGCTCCCAGATCAGCCGGAAGCTCCAGGGCAGTGCCCAGGCTGCGGACGCGGGTGGTGACGATCTCGATCTCCTGCTCGATGCTGTCCGGGAGCGGCAGCACCACGGTGTTGAAGCGGCGGCGCAATGCCGACGACAGATCGTTGACGCCCTTGTCCCGGTTGTTGGCCGTCGCGATGATGTTGAAGCCCTTGCGGGCCTGGACCTCTGCATTGAGTTCGGGGATCGGCAGGGTCTTCTCGCTGAGGATCGTGATCAGCGAGTCCTGCACGTCGGACGGGATCCTGGTCAGTTCCTCCACCCGTACCAGGCTCCCTGCCTCCATCGCGCGCATCACCGGTCCCGGGACCAGGGCCGCCCGGGACGGGCCGTCCGAGAGCAGCCGGGCATAGTTCCAGCCGTACCGCAGTGCCTCTTCCGGCGTGCCTGCGGTGCCCTGCACCACGAGGGTAGAGGCTCCCGAAATGGCCGCGGCCAGGTGCTCTCCCAGCCAGGTTTTCGCGGTGCCCGGCAGGCCAAGCAACAGCAGCGCGCGGTCTGTGGCAAGCGATGCGACGGCGATTTCGACCAGCCGCGCGGAACCCAGGTATTTTGGTGTGATCTGTACGCCGTTCGGCAGGGTGCCCCCGAGGATATAGGTGGTCACCGCCCACGGAGACAGCTGCCAACTGGGCGGCCGGTGCCGGTCGTCAACAGCCGTCAACGCGCTGAGCTCCTCAGCGTAGGCGTTTTCGGCATGGGCGCGGAGGACATCGGGGGCGGTCGGGGCGTCGTTCATTGAAAAGCCTCCGTCAGGGATTGTCGGAATGATTGGTATTGAACGGCATCACGAAGCACGCGGCGCCGGGCGGCGTCTGCGTCTGGATGCTCAAGCAGGCGCCGGGCTTGTTCGGCTGCCTCGGGCGGCAGCGCCGCAGGCAGGGTGTCGGCGAGCATGGTTGCCAGCTGGCCGCCGTTCTTGGCGTTGATCTGCTCAAGCACGGCTTCAGCCAGGGGGCGTCCCCATGGTCTTGGCATGTCGCGAAGCGGTTGAACGAGTGTCCAGGGGTTTGCCGTGCCGCCGCGCAGGTGCCGGACGAGCGTGTCCTCGCGCTCGGCGGCGGGCAGGCAATTCAGCAGCCGCAGGTCCGTGCGGACGTCGAGCAGCGCACGCACCCAGTCAAGGTCGGCCCGCAGCGCAGCGGTGGTGACGATCGTTTCGAGGGCGCGGGGTTCGCCCTTCAGCAGCGCCACGCTCGCCCCTGGCGTACGGCCGGCCGCCGTCGTCCAAACATCGAGGGGGGCACCCCTGATGATGGCGTCGAGCCGGCCCAGCCGGTCGGGTTCACCACTGCGTGGGGCCGGCGCGATCCCGTCGCGCAGTCCTGCCGCGTCCGGCTCAGGCGGGAGGTCGATCTCGAATTGCTTGCGCAACAATCCTTTGAAGCGAAGCAGCGGCCGCAGCCTGGCAGCCATGCGGACCGCGCGGGCGCTCTCAGGGAGCCGGTCCAGTAGGGCGGCGGCTACCTCCCGCACGCTCTTTGCGGTGTCGTCAAGGGCCCGCTCCAGCAACTCCTCGTCATCTGCCCGCAGGTTCGCGGCCAGGGTGGCCAGATGGGCGGCGCGCTCCCGGGCACCGAGCGTATCCCAATGCGTGACCAGCAGCTCGCGGGCGGCGGCCGGATTACTACGGCGACGCCGTTCCAGTTCCGTCGTGGCGTCAGCACTGTTCAACTCTGCCCAGTCGGTCGTCATCGCCGGACGCGGATCGGCGCCCCCGGCCGTTAGGTCCTGAAGCCAGCGGCCCCGGGTTCCGATCGCAGGATGTAAATGCTCCGCCACGCTGGATTTTGCCTCTGCCAACATCAGCAGGCTGGGCAGCAGCCGGTGCGGAACACGCCGTCCGGAAGCCTCGGCAAGCAGCAGCCAATCGACCACCAGCAGGCTTCGGAGTTCCAGCCCGACGGGCGGCTGGGTGAGCAGCAGGTCCAGCAGGCGGCAGGCCTCGCCCGGGGCCTCGGGCGCATCGTCCGGTGGGGCCGGACGAGGGACATCTGGAGCGTCCATAGTAGTGGAAGGCCGGGCAGCGCGGGTGACTGCATCGGCCATGGCTGCTTGGTCCAGCAGTGACTCCTCGCCGGAGACGCCATCCGGCGGGCGGACACCCAATTCCACAGGCGGAAACGGGGCCGGGTGGCGCGCGGTGCCAACGAGTGCCGCCGTTTGAAGCTCGGCCAGCCAAGTCATGGGGTTACCACCGCTCCACCGACGACTGCGGACAGAGGCCGGAAGCGGCCCTCCTCCAGTTCGCCGAACAGGTCCACAGGGTGGCCGCCGGTCAGGGCCAACAGGGAATCCAGGGGCGCGTCGACCAGGGGGAGTGCGTTGCCGGATCCGTCCCGGAGCCAGCCGTAATTGCCAGGGCAGATGCGCACCCCGCTCAACAGGACCGGGTGACGCTCACACCACGGGGAGAGTGCCACCGCCGCCGATTCAATTTCCAACGCTTGCGCAATGTTCCCACCCTCGCCGAGGCTGGCCGCCAGTCCTTGCGGGGCTACGGGCCCGGTGAACATTGCCCGCCGGGGCCCGGAGCCGGGATACCGCGCGACGGTGACATCCAGCACCGCACCCGCGAGCTGAGGCGTCGCCAGAGCGTCACTGTGGGCAGCAAAATCGAGTACCACGATGACCGTTCCGTCGGGGGCGCGAAGCCAGGTCCGCTGTTGCTGGAGCCGGCCGTCGTCGCTGCGGTGAGTGCCAAGCACCAGCCACGGACCGTGCAGCGCTTCGGTGCCCTCAACTTCGGCGGTGGGCACCGCCCAGCCGACGGCCACCCGGAGATCGGCGAGCTCGTCGGGAGTCAGGGTGTCCCGTTTGCGCCACGCCTTGGTCAGCGCCCACCAGCGCCCGGCCCGCAGAAGCAGGTGAACGCCCCAGTCGGTCCGTGCGTGCACATCTGATCCCATCGCCCGCACCTGGGCGGCTAAACCCGGAAGCTGGGCATCGACAAGGCGCCCCGCCACGCCGTCCCACCATGAATACGGCTGGGTGCGGGCCGACGCCAGGCCGGTCCGCACCAGGTCCGTCAGCCACCGGGCAAAGTCGTCAATCCCCGCATCCATCAATGCCAGCCGGTCGGCCAGTCGCTTGGCCTGTGCCGCCGGATCCACAACCGGCTCGGACTGGCGCCGCTCGCGCACGGCGGTCCGCTCTGCCCGCTGGGAGGCCCACTCCTGCGCGAAGGCGGCTGTCTCCGCGGCGGCGTCGGCCGCCTCGCCCCGCGTCCACATAAGCAGCAGCGCCAGGGCATGCTTGCACGGGAACTTCCGGCTCGGGCAGGAGCATCGATAGGCAGGAGCGGCGACATCAATGCTCACTTGGTAGGGAGTCTTTCCGCTGCCCTGGCATTTGCCCCAGACCAGGACGTCGTTGCTCCCCGTGTCGGACCAGGGGCCGGGATGTGCCAGCTTGCGGGCGGCCGTCAGCGACGATGGGTCGGGCGCGGCGCTGATTACCCGCTCCTCGCTCCAACGCCCCATGAAGCACATTGTGCCCGATGTCACAGATACCGCAAGGGAGGCAGAACGGTGTGGCGGCGGCGCACCACGCCGGTAAACGGTCAGTGACGCCCTACTGGTGTCCGGCCCCTGTCAGTCCGCGGGCTGGGTTATTCGTGCCAGTGCGTCGATGGGATCTCCCGCGCTGACCGGGTGCGTTGCGGCGATGGCAATCACCAAGGATGAAAATCGAGAAACTCCTTACCAGGTCCTTATTCATTGGCCAATGGAAGCTCAAAAGTAAACGAGGCACCCCTGGACTCATTCTCTTCCGCCCAAAGCCTGCCGTGCTGGCGTGTGATGATCCGGTGGCTAAGGGCCAGGCCTATGCCACTGCCCGTGGCTTTAGAGGTGAACACGCCATCGAAAATTCGCCCGTCCGGGATATGCGCGATGCCCTTACCGCGGTCAGCGACGCGGAACACGCCTGATTCCGCGGTGGCGTATGTGGTGATGGTGACATGGCGCTCGCGCCGTGGCCATGTGGACATCTCGTCAATGGCGTTATGACACAAATTCAGGATCACCTGGCCGGTTAGTATCTTTTCGCAGCGAATCCAGATGGGCGTATCACTCTTGACGACCTGAATTTCTGTTTCGTGCTGCTGGCCACGGAGCTGAATGAAATACAGGCAGTCCTCCACGATTTCGTTCAGGTCGACGATCTGTTCGGATTGTTCAAGTTGGACAACGAAGGCGCGAAGGCTGGAGACGATCTGGTTGGCGCGGTTTATTTGCTTTCTGGCGTTTTCCAGACCGTACTCCAGGTCCTGTACGGCAGTGTCTGGATTGTGCAGCCGTCGGGATACGCCGTCGACGAAGTTGGTGGCGGCGGCCAGTGGCTGTCCCAACTCGTGGGCGATGGCCATGGCCATGTCTCCCATTGCGTTGTAGCGGCCAAGATAGTTCAGGTGCTCGAGGTCCCGGCGATGTTGTTCCTCGGCGGC
>NZ_KI914924.1:45452-51330 GCF_000520575.1 Arthrobacter sp. I3 | reverse complement strand
CAATGTCACGCAAGGCCAACTGCTACGACAACGCCGTGATGGAGAACTTCTTTGGACACCTCAAGGAAGAGCTGTTCCACCGCGTCCGTTTTCTCGGCACAGACGCACTGGCGACCCAACTGAACGAATACATCCGCTGGTACAACACCGAACGAATCTCAACAAAGCTCGAGGGCCTGAGCCCGGTGCAATACCGTGCTCAGGCCCTCGCGGCTTAGGATCCTACTTAACCAGTCCAACTTTCGGGGACCAGTTCATCGCGGCAGGCGCCCCTTTTCGTTGTGCCGGGACGGGCTCAGGATTTGCCCGCCACACCGAGGACGTGGGCCAGCCGCGGATTGCCGGGAAGCACCGAAAAGCCGAAGCGCTCGATGCCCTGCACACTCAGACCTGCCGCGGCGATCATGGCGGCGGTGTCACGGTTCGGGTGGCATCCGCCTGCCAGCCGGCCCCACAGCGGTGTAAGCAGGTCTTCGGCGGCCCCCAGCAGGCGGTGCGCTGAGCGGACGTGTTCGTAGAACAGCAGCAGGCCCCCGGGGCGCAGGACCCGAACCACCTCCGCCAGGGCGAGGGACGGTTCTGGCACACTGCACAGCACCAAACTGGAAACGACGACGTCGGCCGAGGCATCCGCCGCCGGCAGCGCTTCCGCCACGCCGTCCCTCACCGTGACGGGCACAGGCGCCCTGCCGGCGGCGGCGAGGGCCAGCGCACGGAGCGTGGGGTCCGGTTCGAGGGCCAGCACACCGGACACCGCGGAAGGGTAGAACGGGAAGGTGGCCCCGTAGCCCGCCCCGATTTCGATGACGAAGCCGTGCGCCGGCGCCACGAGCCGGCGGCGGTGCTCTGCTGCGCCGCGGGCGTCCATCCGCGGACCCACCCGGGCATACGATCTCCCGAATGATGACTCACGGCGGGTGGTTTCCGGCATCGGGGCCTCCAACAGGTCAGCTGACCGCGGCCGGGTTGAGCTTGAGCCTGCGCAGCAACTGGGCGTTCAGGGCAACCACAATGGTCGACGCCGACATCATCACGGCGCCCGCGGCGGGGGACAGGACAATTCCGGCGAAGGCGAGGACACCGGCAGCCAGCGGCACCGAGATGACGTTGTATCCGGTGGCCCACACGAGGTTTTGCCACATCTTCCGGTAGCTCGCCCTGGAAAGATCGAGCATTGACAGCACAGCCCGCGGATCGTTGCCGGCCAGGACCACACCGGCGGATTCCACGGCCACATCCGTGCCGCCGCCAATCGCGATCCCCACCTCCGCCCGTGCCAGCGCGGGGGAGTCGTTGACGCCGTCGCCGACCATGGCCACCTTCAGCCCGCGGCCCTGGAGCTCCGCCACTTTCTTGTCCTTGTCGGCCGGGAGCACCTCGGCGAACACTTCGTCGATGCCGAGCTCGGCGGCGACGGCGTGCGCCACCTGCCGGGCGTCGCCGGTGACCATGGCCACCTTGATGTCGCGTGCCTGCAGGGCGCGGACGGCCTGGCGGGACTCGGGCCGCACGGCATCCTCGAGGCTGACAGCACCCAGGACCCTGCCGCCGTCCACGACATGAAGCACCGCCGCGCCGCGCTCCAGCCAGGCGCCGGTCGTGGCGGCCAAATCCGGCGGCTCCTGCAGACCCAGCTCCCGGAGCAGGGCCGGGCCGCCCACCTGGACCGTGCGGCCATCGACCGTGGCGCGGACTCCGCGGCCAGTCAGCGACGTGAACCCGTCCGCCGTCGGAAGCTTCAGTCCCCGTTCGCGGGCCGCGGCAACGATTGAGCGGGCCAGGGGATGTTCGCTGTCAGCCTCCACGGCGGCCGCGAGTGCCAGCACCGTATTCTGCGCAGCGTCTTGGCCGGTTGTTCCCGCGTCTGCGGCGGCGACTTCCTTGAGTTCCGGTTCGCCCCTGGTCAGGGTTCCGGTCTTGTCGAACAGCACGACGTCGACTGTCCGCATGCGCTCCAGCGCCATCCGGTTCTTGATCAGGACGCCCGCCCGGGCGGCGCGCTCGGTGGAAATGGCGATGACGAGCGGGATGGCAAGGCCGAGGGCGTGGGGGCAGGCGATGACCAGGACAGTGACGGTGCGGGTGACCGCGTCTCCTAGGCTGCCCATCAGGGTCCAGAAGATGAACGTCAGGACGCCGGTGCCGGCCGCGAAGTAGAAGAGGAAGGCCGCAGCCCGGTCGGCCAGGGCCTGGGCCCGGGAGGAGGAGGCCTGTGCCTCGGCCACGAGGCGCCGGATCCCGGCGAGGGCCGTGTCCTCGCCGATGGCCGACACCCGGACCCTCACGGAGTTGTCAGTGGCGATGGTGCCGGCCACCACGGGATCCCCCGGGGCCCGCAGGACGGTTTTTGATTCGCCCGTGATCATGGATTCGTCGAATTCGGCCTGCCCGCCGCTGACGGTGCCGTCGGCCGGCATCCGGCCGCCGGGGCGGACCAGGATGGTGTCCCCGGCACGGAGTTCGGCGAGGCTGACGGTCTCCGTGCCGGCGGTCGTGACGCGTTCCGCTTCGTCGGGCAGCAGCGCCGCCAGGGCATCCAGCGCACCCTGCGCCGAGCCGAGGGCGCGCATCTCGATCCAGTGGCCCAGCAGCATGATGGGGACCAGCAGCGCCAGCTCCCACCAGAAGTCGAGATCGAAACCGCCGATGCCGAGGCTGGTCTCCCAGGAGGCGATAAAGGCGACGCTGATGGCCATGGCAATCAGCAGCATCATCCCCGGTTTTCGCGTCTTCAGTTCATTGAGTCCGCCCTGGAGGAACGGACGGCCGCCGTAGAGGTAGATCGCCGTGCCGAAGACCGGCGGTATCCATGCTGAGCCGGGGAAGGCGGGAGGAGCGTAGCCCAGGAGTTCCGCGAACATGGGGCTGAAGAAGACCACCGGCACGGCCAGGGCCAGTGACAGCCAGAACCTGTCCCTGAACATCGCGACGCTGTACCCGGCATGCTGGCCGTGAGTGTGTACCGTGTGCTCGTCCGCGGCGGAGCCCACAGCATTGTCGCCGTGCGGCGTCCCGCCCGGGCTGTGGTTTCGGAGGCCCTGGTCCGCGCCAGGGCTGCTGTGCCGGTGTTCCATGGTGTGTGCTCCTGACGGATGCTCAGTCATCTGCGGCTACGCCCAACATACCCCCGGGGGGTATGTTTGGCAAGAGGGCATTTCCAGCCTCAGCGGACCTCTGGCAACTCGCATCGTCCCCAGGTCCCAGACCACCGGGGCGCCCGGCTTCCGCGGCGTCAGCTGATCAGCAGTCCCAGGGCCTCGGCCAGGTGGCCGACCTCGCGGACCGAGAAGCCCGCCGGAACCGGTCCGTGCCCGTTGGGGCTGGCCGGTACCACGGCATGAGTGAAGCCGAGCCGGTGCGCCTCCTGGATGCGCTGGTTGATGCCGGGCACCGGGCGGACTTCGCCCGCCAGGCCCACCTCGCCGAAGGCTATGAGCCGCTGGGGGAGCGGCTTCCTGGCCTTGGCCGAAGCCACCGCCAGCGCCACGGCGAGGTCCGTGGCGGGTTCGCTGAGCTTGACCCCGCCGACCGTTGCCACATACGAGTCGTCCTTGTTCAGCAGGCAGCCGGCGCGCTGCTGCAGGACGGCCAGCAGCATCGCGACGCGCGAGCTGTCGAGCCCGCTGGTGGCGCGGCGGGGCTGGGAGCTGGCACTCTCGGCGAGCAGCGCCTGCACCTCGGCCAGCAGCGGCCGGCGGCCCTCCAGCGTGACCGTGATGCAGGTTCCCGAAACGGGCTCCTTGGTCCGGGAGACGAACAGCCCACTGGGATCGGCGAGGCCCTCGATGCCGTCCTCGTTCAGATCGAAGCAGCCGACGTCGTCGGTGGGTCCGTAGCGGTTCTTGACCGCGCGCAGCAGCCGCAGCCGCGAGTGCCGTTCGCCTTCGAACTGGCAGACGACGTCCACGAGGTGTTCCAGCAGCCGGGGCCCGGCGATGGAGCCGTCCTTGGTCACGTGCCCGACCAGCAGCGTGGTCATGTTGCGGCTCTTGGCCGCGGCGATCAGGGACGCCGCCACCTCGCGCACCTGGGACACCCCGCCGGCGCTGCCCTCGACGTCGGCGCTGCTGAGGGTCTGCACGGAGTCCACCACCAGCAGGCGCGGCTCCAGCTTCTCCACCTGCCCCAGGGCCTGCCCCAGGTCAGTTTCGGCGGACAGGTACAGGGATTCGGCCACGGCGTCGATCCGGTCCGCGCGGAGCTTGACCTGGGCCGCGGATTCCTCGCCGGTGATGTAGAGGACGTCCTGCGCCGTGCGGGCGAACTTGGCCGCAACGTCCAGCAGCAGCGTCGACTTGCCCACCCCGGGCTCGCCCGCCAGCAGGATCACGGCCCCTGGCACCAGCCCGCCGCCGAGCACGCGGTCGAGTTCATCCACGCCGGTGGGCAGGAACGCGGCGGTAGTGGCGTCGACGTCGGCGATCCGGCGGGCCGGTTCCAGGACCGTCGTGGCCGCCGTCGTCCGGGCGACGGCGGTGCCGGTCTCCTCCACGCTGCCCCACGCCTGGCACTCGCCGCAGCGGCCCACCCACTTGGCCGTCGTCCAGCCGCATTCGGCGCATTTATAGCCGGGCGCCTTCGGCCCCCGGGAAGTCTTCGTAGCCATTGGTCCACACTATCGGGGGCCAGCGACAACAAGTGCGCCGGCGGCGGGGTCAGCAGGGCCCGTGCGCCAGCTGCAGCAGCTACAGCGGGGGCAGGATGTCCCGGGCTTCCTTGGAATCCAGCCCGGCGGCCTCGAGCAGGTCCACCATGAGCGGGCGGAACAACATGACCACCGTTTCGCCCTCCAGCCGCTGGACGTCCAGTATCCGCGGATGCAGCCGGCCTGCGATCTCCCGCAGCTCCGAGCGTGCTGTCCGCAGGTGGGCGCGGCGGGCGCCGTCGTGGACTTCCGCCAGGCCGAGCGAGAGCTCGTCGACGGCGGCGGCCGTCTCCTGCAGGACCTCGGCGATGTTCTGGGTGGCCTCGTCCGAGAGCGCCGCATGGTTGATGGCGCTGGTCAGTCGGCGCGCAAAGACCCGGCTGTTGCGCAGCGCGAGATCGATGTAGTCCAGCGACTGCTCCATCTGGTCCAGTTCGTCCCGGTGCCGCCGGTAGGCGGGGGCCAGGGTTGCCACTTCGCCGGAGGCACGCAGCGACTGGCGCATGGCGTCGACGAGCGGCTGGCAGTTCCGGCCCCGGATGAGGGCATGCCAGGCCTGGGTGGAATCGCTGTAGCTCAGCGCCGAGGCGCATTCCCGCAGCACCTCGGCGAGCTCGTGCAGGAGCTTCTTGACGTCGCTGCGGGGTTCACGCCGGGGGTCTTTGGGAACGAGGACGGTCATCAGCAGCGCGAACACTCCGCCCACCACGGCGTCGATGCTGCGGGTGAACGGGCCCCCGATCGGTGCGGGCAGGAGCACCACGAGGACCGACTGCAGGCCCAGTTGCGTCGTGAAAATCGTCCCGCTGTCCAGGAACCTGGCCAGCAGGATGGAGAAAAGGAGCACGACGGCGGCCTGCCAGATTCCGGAGCCCAGCCAGTGCAGCAGCAGGTCTCCGACCACGATTCCGAGCGTGCAGCCCAAGCCCACCTCGATGACGCGGCGCAGCCGGGGGTCGCGGGAAAAACCGAGCGCAATAAGGGATGACGTGGCCGCAAACAACGGCCCGCTGTGACCCAGGACGTATTCTGCGAAAGCGTAGGCGCCCACGGCGCAAGTGGTCATCTGGATGGCCGGGCCCAGGGAGTTCCGGCTCCGGACAAAGCCTGTGCGGACCCGGCCGCGCAGGAATCGTGCGCTTGCGGAGAGTCCAGTCGCGGAGGCCATGCCCTCCAGTCTATTTGCTGCGCCGGGACGGCCGGCACGGCCGGCACGGCAGGACACGGCACGGG
>NZ_KI914924.1:40450-45352 GCF_000520575.1 Arthrobacter sp. I3 | reverse complement strand
CGGGCCGCGGGCACTGCGCGGCCGATACGACTGTGACGCACAGAACACAATGGCGGCCCGGCATATGTAAGCCAATAGTCCCGCGTCGTTCACCGGCCGTTCACTTTGGTCCGCAATTCTCTTCACCTGGGCCACTTACGGTCGGTAAAGGTACAAACCCGTACGCATCCCTGCGGGCCTTCTCCGGGCCCGGCACTCACAGCCCTGGAAGGGGTACAACTCAGTGAAGGCTCTCCGCTTCGGCCGCAACGCGGCTATCGCTGTAATCGCCGTCGGCGCACTTGCGCTGACCGCCTGCGGTTCGGACAACGCAACCAACACGGCCCAGACCGCCGCGCCGTCCGCCTCGGGTCCCGCGGTCACCGGCACCCTGACCGGCATCGGTTCTTCCGCCCAGGGCGCAGCCATGGATGTCTGGAAGACCAACTTCGCTACCGCGAACCAGGGCGCAACTGTGCAGTACTCCCCGGACGGTTCCGGCGCCGGACGCAAGGCGATCCTCGACGGCTCGGCCCAGTTCGCCGGCTCCGATGCCTACCTCAAGGATGACGAACTCGCCAGCTCCAAGGAAAAGTGTGGTCCCGACGGAGCCATTGACATTCCGGTCTACATTTCCCCGATCGCCGTCGCCTTCAACGTCCCTGGCATCACGGACCTGAAGCTCGACGCCGCCACCGTCGCAAAGATCTTCCGCGGCGAGGTCGCCAACTGGAATGACCCCGCCATCGCGGCCATGAACCCGGGCGTCCAGCTTCCGGACCTCAAGGTCACCCCGGTGAACCGCTCCGATGACTCGGGCACCACCACCAACTTCACCGACTACCTGTCCGCCGTAGCCCCCACCGTGTGGACCGACAAGGCAGCCGGCGTCTGGCCCGCCAGCCTGAAGGGCGAGAACGCCAAGGGCACCTCCGGCGTCGTCAAGACTGTCACCGACACCCCCGGCGCCGTGACCTACGCCGACGACTCCGCTGTCAGCGGCAAGCTCGGCACCGCGCAGATCAAGGTCGGCGACTCCTTCACGAAGATCTCCGCCGAGGCAGCTTCCAAGGCAGTCGACCAGGGCAAGCCGGTCGAGGGCCGCAACGCCAACGACCTCGCCATCAAGCTGGACCGCACCACCACGGCCGCGGGCGCCTACCCGATCGTCCTGGTGTCCTACCACATCGTCTGCACCACCTACGACACGCAGGCCACCGCTGACCTGGTCAAGGCCTTCGTCAAGTACGCCGCCTCCGACGCGGGCCAGCAGGCCGCCGCCGACGCCGCCAAGTCGGCGCCGCTGTCCAAGACCCTCCAGGACAAGGCAATGGCTGCCGTCGACTCCGTCAAGGCCAAGGCCTAGGAATACGCTGCGCCGCGAGGCGAAGTGGATAAGGGCATAGTGGAAACACGGGCCTGATCAAGGTTCCCTGCATCATGGCGGCCGTCACCGGCGGCCGCCATGGAGCAGGGAACCGACGCGTTTGTTCCATACATCAAGATTTGCCGGGCACCGGCCGCGGAGGCCTCCGCACCCGGCGCCCGGATCCCATCCAAACCGAAGGACCGTGAAGTGACCACCACCTCCCTGACCAAGTCCCGGGGCGCAGGCCACGCCGGTGACAAAGTCTTTTCCGCAGCCACCTTGGCAGCAGGGTGTTTGATCCTCGTCGTGCTCTTCGGCGTGGCACTGTTTCTCGTGATCCAGGCGCTCCCCGCCCTCGTGGCTCCGGCGGACAAGATCCAGGGCGGCGAAGGATTCTTCACCTACATCTGGCCGCTCGTCATCGGCACCCTCATCGCCTCGGTGATCGCTCTCGTGATCGCGACGCCGATCGCGATCGGAGTCGCGCTGTTCATTTCGCACTTCGCGCCGCGCCAGCTCGCCTCCGGCCTGGGTTACGTGATTGACCTCCTCGCCGCCATCCCGTCCGTGGTCTACGGCGCCTGGGGCGTCGCGTTCCTGGCCAAGGAAATCTCGCCGTCGTACAACTGGCTGGCCGAGAACATGGGCTGGCTGCCGATCTTCCAGGGCCCCGCCTCCGCCACCGGCAAGACCATCCTGACGGCCGGAATCGTGCTCGCCGTCATGGTCCTGCCCATCATCACCTCCCTGACCCGCGAAATCTTCCTGCAGACCCCCAAGCTGCACGAAGAGGCCGCGCTGGCGCTCGGGGCCACCCGCTGGGAGATGATCCGGATGACCGTGCTGCCGTTCGGCCGGCCCGGAATCATCAGCGCCGTGATGCTGGGACTGGGCCGGGCCCTCGGCGAGACCATGGCCGTCGCGCTGGTGCTGTCCTCCGGAGCCCTGACCGCCAGCCTGATCCAAACCGGCAACCAGACCATCGCCGCCGAAATCGCCCTGAACTTCCCCGAGGCCAGCGGGATCAAGGTCAACACGCTGATCGCCGCGGGCCTGGTGCTGTTCGTCATCACCCTCGGCGTGAACATGATCGCCCGCGGAATCATCACCCGGCACAAAGAATTCTCGGGAGCCAACTAAATGACCTCCACCCTGACCCCGGTACGCAAGCGCTCGGCGCTGACCAAGGGCCAACTGCCCAAGGCCGCGCCGTACATCGTCCTGGCCGTTGCCTTGATCCTCGGCGCGGCGATCCTCGCGCTGATCGGCTTCAATGCCTTCGGCTGGGCCATCGTCTCCGCCATCCTCTTTGCCGCCGGCCTGGTGGGCTGGAGCCTTGTTGTGGAAGGCGCCCGCAAAGCCAAGGACAAGCTGGCCACCTGCCTGGTTGTGGGGGCCTTCCTGGTTGCCCTGCTGCCCCTGTTCTCGGTGATCTGGACCGTGCTGATCAATGGGCTCCCCGGGCTCCTGGATCCCGGTTTCCTCACCACCTCCATGAACGGGGTCACCGGCGCCTTCGACAATAAGACGGTCGAGGAAGGCGCCCCCCTGCTGGGCGGCATCTATCACGCGCTCATGGGTACCCTGCTGATCACGGTGCTCGCCACCCTCATCTCGGTCCCCGTGGGCCTGCTGACCGCGATCTACCTCGTGGAGTACGGCGAGGACCGCGCACTGGCCCGGGCCATCACCTTCTTCGTGGACGTCATGACCGGCATTCCCTCGATTGTCGCCGGCCTGTTCGCCGCCGCCGCGTTCTTCGCGGTGGTCGGCCCGGGCACCAAGACCGGCGCCGTCGCCGCCGTCGCACTGTCGGTGCTGATGATCCCGGTGGTGGTCCGCTCCAGCGAGGAAATGCTCAAGATCGTGCCCAACGAACTCCGCGAGGCCGCCTACGCCCTCGGCGTCCGCAAGTGGCGGACCATCCTCAAGGTGGTCCTCCCGACGGCGATCTCCGGCATCGCGTCCGGCATCACCCTGGCGATCGCCCGCGTGATCGGCGAAACCGCGCCGATTCTGGTCACCGCAGGATTCGCGACCACCATCAACACCAACGTGTTCAGCGGCTGGATGGCCTCCCTGCCGACCTTCATCTACACCCAGATCCTGAACCCCACCTCGCCGTCGAACCCGGATCCGTCCTCCCAGCGGGCCTGGGGCGCGGCCCTGGTGCTCATCATCCTGGTGATGCTGCTCAACCTCGGCGCACGCCTGATTGCCCGCATCTTCGCCCCCAAGACAGGCCGCTAGGCCATCCGCGCCCGCCGCCCCTACCTCCAGCAAGTGAAGGAACACCATGTCTAAGCGCATCGACGTCAAGGACCTGAACGTCTACTACAGCAAATTCCTGGCCGTCGAAGGCGTCAACATCAACATCGACGCCAAGTCCGTCACGGCCTTCATCGGCCCCTCGGGTTGCGGCAAGTCCACCTTCCTGCGCACCCTGAACCGCATGCACGAGGTCATTCCCGGCGCGAGGGTTGAAGGCGAAGTGCTGCTGGACGGGGACAACCTGTACGGCCCCGGCGTCGACCCGGTCACCGTCCGGTCCCAGATCGGCATGGTGTTCCAGCGCCCCAACCCGTTCCCCACCATGTCCATCCGGGACAACGTGCTGGCCGGCGTGAAGCTGAACAACACGAAGATCTCCAAGGGCGAGGCCGATGTCCTGGTGGAGCGGTCCCTGCAGGGTGCCAACCTCTGGAACGAGGTCAAGGACCGTCTGGCCAAGCCCGGCTCCGGGCTGTCCGGCGGCCAGCAGCAGCGCCTGTGCATTGCGCGCGCGATTGCCGTTGAACCCCAGGTGATCCTCATGGACGAGCCCTGCTCCGCCCTGGACCCGATCTCGACGCTGGCCATTGAGGACCTCATCAATGAGCTCAAGGACCAGTACACGGTGGTGATCGTGACGCACAACATGCAGCAGGCGGCCCGCGTGTCGGATAAGACGGCCTTCTTCAACATTGCCGGCACCGGCAAGCCGGGCAAGCTGATCGAGTTCGGCGACACCCCCACGATCTTCAGCAACCCGACCGAGAAGGCCACCGAGGACTACGTCTCCGGCCGCTTCGGATAACCAGGCTGCTACAGGCCGGCCACCGTCGAGAGCGCCAACTGCAGGACGAACGCGGCGGCAGCGGTGACAACCGGGGTCGCTACCCAGAACACCAGGATGCGGATCACCAGCCGCCGGTCGGTGCCCGGGAAACACTGGTTGGCGCCGGCACCAAGGGTTGCCGCCGTCACCGTGTGCGTGGTGGAGACGGGCCAGTGCAGCCCGATGGCGCCCACCAACAGCATCACGGCGCTGTACATCTGCGCGACGAATCCGCGCAGGGGATCGACCCGGGTCAGCCGGTAGCCGATGGTGTAGGAAATCCGCCACCCGCCCGCGAGGGTTCCCGCCGACAGCAAGACGGCCGTCAGCAGGGCCACCCACACCGGCACTGAACCGCCGTCGGAGAGCCCGGCCGCCAGCAGCGCCAGGATCACCACCGCGCTGGTGCGTTGGCCGTCCTGCAGCCCGTGCCCGAAGGCGACGGCGCCCGCGGCAA
>NZ_KI914924.1:23764-40350 GCF_000520575.1 Arthrobacter sp. I3 | reverse complement strand
GGGAGCGGGTGTTGACGACATTGGGCGGCGTGTACCGGGCCGCCCAGCCCGCGGGCCAGACCAGCAGGAACGACCCCGCATAGGCGATCACCGGTGAGATCAGCAGCGGGAGCACCACCTGGGACAGGAGCGAGGCGTCAACGCCCATGACGGGGTTTCCGCCGACGGCGACGCTCGCGACCCCCGCCCCGGCGAGCCCGCCGACCAGGGCATGGGTGGAGGACGAGGGAATGCCGCGCCACCACAAGTAGACGCCCCAGAGGATGGCGCTCAGCAGCGCGGCCAGCAGAATCGTCAGGCCGTTTGTGCCCGGCGGCAGCGACAGCCACGCCTGGCTGACGGCCAGGGCCAGGGCGGCGCTCAGCCCGGCACCGATGAAGTTGAACAGGCTGGCCAGAATCACCGCCACTGTTGGGGTCAGCGCGCGCGTCCGCACGGCCAGCGCCACCGATGAGGACGCGTCCCTGAACCCGTTGAGGAATGCAAAGGCCCCGGCGCAGAGCAGCACCAGGGCAAGGAAGAAGAGCACCACGTCAGGATTCCTTGACGATGATGCTGCCCACCTGGGTGGCGATCCGGCGCATGTCCTTCGTGACTTCCACGAGCTGGTTCGCGACATCGCGGTTGCGCGCGTACTGCATGGCCTTCATCTCGTGGAGCATGTCCGCGACCCAGACCCGGTGCGTGCGCTCGGCACGCTTGGCCAGGCGCAGGATCTCGATCCAGTAGTCCTCGAGGTCGTCCAGATTGTTCAGCCGCCGCATCGCATCGACCGTTAGTTCGGCCTGGCGGCTGATGATTTCCAGCTGGTCGGCGGCCCGCCTGGGCAGCCGTTCGAGCTTGTAAAGGGAGACGAGCTCGGCGGCGGCGTCGAGCTTCTCCATGGCCTCGTTGAGGAACCGGGACAGCGTGTACATGTCCTCGCGCGGCAGCGGGTTCACGAAGCTGGTGCGCATGTGGGTCAGGAGGGCAAAGTGCAGCTCCGCGGATTTGGCCTCGTGGTTGTGCATGTCCTCCACCAGCCGGGCATGCTCGCTGGCCGGGGCGCCGAGGATCTCCGAGAGTGTTCCGGTCCCCAGCACGATCTGGCGCGCCATTTGGGAGAGCAGGTTCAGTCCGGCGGACTCCTGGGGGAACAGGCGCAGCTTCACGTGGTGTCACCGGTCTTCCGGGAGGAGGTTCGCGGGTGGAGTCGGCCGGCCGTGTGACTTGACGGTGACCAGTGCATACGCATCACTTTACCGTCCGCGGCGGGTCCGGCCCGGCCCGACGCGGCGTGTGACGGCGCAGGTGAAAACCGGGCGAACATCAGGGTAAGAAGGCATGAAAATGGTGCCGAACCGGATACGCCTCTCGGCGGTAGGCCGCTCTAGGCGGCTAAATGTTGAAGCCCGGGGGTTTCGCGGTTCGGCACCGCTTTTAGTTTTCTACGTAGGTTCATGCAAGTCAACATTGACAGCCTGCCCGAGCCGTGCGTGTCCTGGGTGCTGCGGGCCCGTCATCCGGGCGCCTGCCGCCCGGCCCGGCTGGCCCCTCAGTCCAGTTCGCCCAGCCGCCACGCGTTGGCGGCGTGCTCGAGGTCCTCGGCCGTCTTGACGAGCAGATGCGAGTTGCGGGTGAGTTTGCTGGCGTGGTTTTCGTTGCTGTGCTCGGCGTTGTCCGCAAGCGTTGCCTGGCCCAGGGCCACCACGCGGCAGAACGCTGCGGAGCGTTCCAGGGCGACGTCGAATTCGCCGTCGAACGCCCCGGAGAGGATGGCGTCCGCCATGGATTTCATCTCATCGGCGCCGGGCGGTTCGGCCGCGCCGGCGACCACATGCGAAACCTGGGCCGTGTCCTTGCCCGCCTTGAAGTAGACGGAGATCCGCTCGGGATCCTGGATGGTGGCGGCCCGCAGGGCGTACAGGCGCCACAGCGCGCCGGGGAGGGACCGGGCGGGGCTTTCGGCCCACATTTCGGCGATTGCTTCCAGGCCCTGCTCATCGGCGAGTTTGACGAGCCGTTTGGTGACTTTGGGATCGTCGCTGTCCCGGCCGCGGCGTACGAGAGCCTGCGCGGCCAGATGGGCCGCCTCTGAGACGCGGGCAGGATCGGCCCCTCCGGCGAAAGGCTCAAAGTCGATCGGTGCGAAGGGTTTCGGCTTGTGGTGCCGCGGGCCGGGGGCGCTTGATCCTGCTTGCTCGCTCATGCCCCCACGCTACTCCAGTGCCGCAAGGGAATCGAGGATCGGTGCGCGCTGCTGCTATAGACGCCGGGGGCCGACGACGCAGGTGCGGCCAACGTGAAAAAAGCCGGCCCGGGTCTGGGGTACAGTGTTAACGTCCAGAAATGGACTGGGCCGAAACGCGCTGCACCAGCGGATTTATCCGCTGGTTCGGGGCTCTCGGCTGGGGCCTTTAGCTCAGTTGGTAGAGCATCGGACTTTTAATCCGTGGGTCGTGGGTTCGATCCCCACAGGGCCCACTCTTTTAGCGAAGAGTGGAAAAACCCCGGTTTCCTGCAACAGGAAGCCGGGGTTTTTTGTGCCCGCCACCGGGGTCCTGTCCTGGCGGGCCGGGGCCCCAGCCCCCAGCGCTCCGGGGCCCTGGAGCCCTGTGGGTGCAACCACCCGGATTGTACGGCTGGCTAGTTACCAGTTCCGCTAGGCTTGGCGAATGGACTCCCACGGCGCCTCCGGATACTGGTATGGCCCCGATGACAGCCTGGATCCTCCGGCGGCGATCCTGCAGGCCCTCCGCGACTATCGGATCTCGGAGGTGGCGACGAGGCGGTCCACCCGCGATTCGATGGGGATGGGTGAGACGGACCTGCTGGCTTTGCGCTACCTGCTGCGGGCCAAAGCGACAGGCGAACGGGTTGGTCCGAAGGATCTCAGCCGCGTCCTGGGCATCACCACCGCTTCCACAACGTCCCTGATCGACCGGCTGGTAGCAAGCGGGCACGTCCGGCGGGAGCCGCACCCGACGGACCGTCGCTCCCTTGTGATCGTGCCGACGGTGGCGACGGACTCCGAAGTCCGCGCCACGCTTGGACACATGCACCGGCGCATGATGGAGGTGGCAGAGTCCA
The DNA here is from genome assembly GCF_000520575.1 of Arthrobacter sp. I3. Lineage (NCBI taxonomy): Bacteria > Bacillati > Actinomycetota > Actinomycetes > Micrococcales > Micrococcaceae > Arthrobacter > Arthrobacter sp. I3. The sequence goes on along the minus strand of NZ_KI914924.1, from coordinate 37,281 downwards.
TGAGCGCGGAGGACGCCCGCGTGGTCATCACTTTCCTCCGCCGGATGAGCGCGGCCATCGGCGCCGAGCGGCATAACTAGCTCGTTTAACTAGTTATATGTATGCTTACTACTTGTTTTTTAGATCTCAACGAGAGTAGGCGCCGTGGCTGAATCCGCAACCCTGACCGGGGACCCCGCGACAGAGCTCCCGCCCGGTGGCCCGCTGCACTGCGGCGCACCCATGCAGTGGACCTCGCCGGAGCCGGCGATGCCCTCCTACTCGTTCGGGCCCGCGGACCCGTCGCTCGATCTCCCGGCCCTGTGGCGCTGTCCGTGTGGCTTCCAGCTCGACGGCGGGATCCAGCTGGATGGTGGCGAACAGGGCGCCGATCAGGCTGCTGCGGAGCTTGACGCGGCCTGCTGACCCAGCCGCCCGCTTCTCACCCGGCTGCTCTTCACCGCAGCACCGCGTCAGCCGGGAACCGGCTCCTCACCCCGGGGCACCAGCCGGGGCCGGGCCGGCACCAGCGCGGTAGGGGAGGCCACCTGCAGCCGGTCCGCAGGGACACCCGGCAACCCGGATGCCGCGTCCAGACGAAACGTTACGACGTCGCCGGAGCGTTCGTGGGCGACGTGCAGCAAACCGTCGCGGATCAGATGGTGCCGGGGCCAGTTGCCGCCGCTGGGGACGTCGGCCACCGGACGCAGCGCCGCGCCCCCGGCCTCCACCTCCAGCACGCAGATCCGGTTCGAACCGCGGACGCCCACATAGGCGTACCTGCCGTCGGCCGCCAACGCGATCTCTGCCGCCGAATCATCCCGCTGCGCCCCGCCGGCGGTGGCGGGCCCGACGAAAACGAGCCGGAAGTCCCCGGAGTCCGGCGACAACCCGGCCACAGCCACCTCGATTGAATACTCGGTCACCACAAAGACGTGGCCGTCCGGATGTTGGACCAGGTGCCGGGGGCCGCTGTCCCGAGGCAGGACCACCTCGTGGTCCAGGGCCGGCCCCAGAGCCCGCTCCGGTCCGGAGCTGACATTTCCAGATCCGCAGCAGGTCGTGGCCGAGGTCGGTGGTCATCACCCTTCCGTCGGCCAGCATGAGTGCCGCGTGAGCGCGGCTCGGCCGTTTTTCCCGTTCGCCGGGGCCGCCGCCGGGAGCTTCACCGTACGGGTCGCGCGATTCGACGCCGGCCGTCCGGTCAACGATGCCGCCGTCGGCGGCCAGCTCATAGAACAGCACCTGGCCGTCGCCCCAGCAGCAGACAACGAGGAAACGGCCGGAAGGCTCGACGGCGACATGGCAGGCCGCGTCACCGGCTGGCCACGCCGGGCCCGCGGGCTCCAGGCCAAACGCGCCGGCCCGGCGGTAGGCCCGGACGGTCCTGGCCTGCTCGGCCACTGCATAGACCACAGGGAGAGAAGGGTGAACCGCCAGGAAGGACGGCGAGTCGGCCGGCGCCGCAATACCCAGCCACCGCAATGTGCCGTCGGCCGCCGCGGCAACCGCGCCGATCCCCGTGCCGCGGCCGCCGGAATCTGCCGTGTAGGAGCCGGTCCAGATCAGATCGTGTGCAGGCAGGGAGTCCATGTTGTCATCCTGCCAGCCGCCGCCGCCAAGGCATCCCAAGCAGGCGTCACAATCCGCCGCCGCAAAACCCGGCCAATCACAGCAGACCCAATCACAGCTGGCCGCGGGCGGCTTCGGTAGCATGGGGCAATCGAGCAACTGCAGCAAAGGAGGTGGGTCCCGTTCACGCAAGTCCAGCAAGGATGCCCGCCCAGCAGTGCCGGCCGCGGCCAGCTCACGGTGAGGGCGTCTGACACCCGACCGAAAGGCGCTCCCATGCCAGTAATCCGCCATCTTTCCCCGCACGAGATACTCACGGCCAGGCTCCGTTCAGCCGGCTGCGTGTTTGCCGAAGACGAGGCCCGCCTGCTGATCGAGGCGGCCCCGACGCCGGAGGCGCTCGAACGGATGGCCGGCCGGAGGGTCGCCGGCCTTCCCCTCGAACACATTCTCGGTTGGGCGGAATTCTGCGGACTCCGCATCGCGGTCGGCACCGGAGTCTTCGTGCCCCGCCGCCGGACGGAATTCCTCGTCCGGCAGGCCGCTGCGCTCCTCGACGCAAGCCGCATGGCGCGGGGCGACGCCCCGGCACCGGTCGTTGTCGATCTCTGCTGCGGGTCCGGCGCCGTCGGTGCGGCGCTCGCGGCCCTCGCCGGCCCCGCCGAACTCCACTGCGCCGATATCGACCCCGCGGCCGTATCCTGCGCACGCACCAACGTCCTGCCCCTGGGCGGGGAGGTCCACGAGGGTGATCTCTATGCTCCCCTCCCGCCAGGCCTCCGGGGCCGGGTCCGGCTGCTGGCCGTCAACGCCCCCTACGTTCCCTCGGCAGACATCGAAACCATGCCGCAGGAAGCGCGCGTCCACGAGCCGCGGGCCTGCCTCGACGGCGGCGCCGACGGGCTTCAGGTGCAGCGGCGGGTCGCCGCCGGCGCACGTCAGTGGCTGGCGCCCGGCGGCCACGTGCTGATAGAGACCAGCCGCCGGCAGTCCGCGCAGACGGCCGGAATCCTCCGCGGGCACGGGCTGGCGGCCCGGGTGCTGCGCTCGGAGGAACTGGGGGCCACCGTGGTGGCCGGCGAGCTGCTGCCCTCCGGCGGGCGGTAGCCGGCAGAGGCGGCGACGGTGGCCCCTCAAAGAACCCCTAGGGCAGTTTGTCCTCGTTCACGTTGGTGGCCGGGCCCGCCGGGGTGGCACCGCCCTCGTCCGACCAGTCCTGGCCGGTCTGGTCGGTGAGCGCAGGGTCGGAATGGACATCACGGGCCGCGGGTGCCGGCGTTCCGGGCGTGGCCGCTCCCTTTTTTCCGGGCGTGGCCGTTCCGGGCGTGGCCGCGGACGTGCTTCCGTGGCCGGCATCGCGGTGGACAGCGGAGCTTATGACGGTACCGGCGCGGCGGGCGGCTTCGCCGAGATGTTCGGAGACCTCGGGGGCTTTGTCTTTGACCGTTTCTGCTGCCGCGGCCACCTTGTCCTGGACCGGCTTGCTGTGCCAGAGTTCTGCCGACCTGGCCTTGAGCTTGTCATAGGCTGCGCGGCCTGACCGCGATCCCAGGACGTACCCTGCTGCCAGTCCGGTGGCGAAAAGAAATTTGCCTTTCATGCTGTGCTCCTGCTCCCTGACGTAGGTGAAAAGTAGACGTTGTTGAACAGTTCCTGGACAGTGGGTGGCAGTGCCGGCCCATGTGGCCGGCAGGCCGCCTTGCTGTCAAAATAGTGCAAAAAACCGGCCCCGGGAATAACCCAGGGCCGGTTTCCGGTCAGCTTCCGTGTTAGCGGGCTGAGCGCTTGCTGATCATGCCGTAGACGAGCAGGACGATGATCGCACCGCCGATGGCCAGCAGCCAGGTCGACAGCGAGAAGAACTCGTTGATGCCCACGCCGAACAGTGCGCTGCCAATGAATCCGCCGAGCAGGGCGCCGACGACGCCCAGGATCAGAGTGATGATGATGCCACCGCCCTGACGTCCCGGGAGGATGGCCTTAGCGATTGCGCCGGCGATGAGGCCCAGAATCAGAAATGCGAGAAAACCCATTTTTCGTTCCTTCTTCTTTCATAGAGGAGGCACCCGGATTGCCGGGTGCGCTACATCCTTCTGCCCTAATACTAATCATGCTTAGTATCAAAGAGCCACCCGAGACCCGTGGGTTCGGCGGGCGGCGTGCCAAAACAGCCGACTGCGCCCTACCATGCGTAGTCTTCCGGAGCGGTCCTGTGGCCCGGGAAAATCTCGTCGAGGCGCTTGAGCGCATCGGTGTCGAGCTTCAATTTGTGCGCCCTGACGGAGGCTTCGAGCTGCTCGAGGGTACGCGGGCCGATGATCGGAGCGGTGACTGCCGGCTGGTGGAGCAGCCACGCGAGTGCCACGTCCGCGGGTTCCTGACCCAGTTCGGCGGCGAATTCCTCGTATCGCCGGATCTGTTTCTGGTGCGACTTGAGCGCCTCGAGGGCCCGGCCCGCGATGCGCCGGACGCCGTCGTTCTCCTTCTTCAGCACTCCGCCGAGCAGGCCGCCGTGCAACGGCGACCATGGCAGGATCCCCAGGCCATACTGCTGGGCGGCCGGGATGACCTCCAGTTCCACGTCCCGGGTCAGCAGGTTGTAAATCGACTGCTCGCTGACCAGCCCGTTGTAGTTGCGGCGGCCGGCGGTTTCCTGGGCCCGGGCGATGTGCCAGCCGGCGAAGTTGCTGCTGCCGGAGTACAGGATCTTGCCTTGCTGGACGGCGACCTCGATAGCCTGCCAGATCTCATCCCAGGGCGTGTTCCGGTCCACGTGATGGAACTGGTACAGATCGATGTAGTCCGTCTGCAGCCGTTTCAGGCTGGCGTCGAGCGCCCGGCGGATGTGCAGTGCCGAGAGTTTGGACTCGTTGGGCCGGTCGGTCATGGTGCCGAACAACTTGGTGGCAAGCACCGTGCGCTCGCGGCGCTCGCCCCCCTGGGCGAACCAGCGGCCGACTATCTCCTCCGTCCAGCCGCGGTGGCTGGACCCGCCATACACATTGGCCGTGTCGACGAAGTTGATGCCGGCGGCCTGCGCGGTGTCCAGGATGGCGAAGGCCTGCGTCTCCTCGGTCTGCGGGCCAAAGTTCATGGTGCCCAGGCAAAGGCGCGAGACTGTCAGGCCGGAACGGCCCAAATGCGAATAGCGCATGAAGTTTTCCTCTCCGCCCTGGCCTCCTCTGCCCTGACGGGTTGCGGGTTTCTCCGGAGCGGGGCGGTGCGTGCCGGCCCGCTCCGGAGTCTGGCGTCAACGCTCCAGGCGGAACCCCAGCTTGATGGTGACCTGCCAGTCGGCGACCTGCCCGTTTTCAAGGTGGCCGCGGATCTCCTTGACTTCGAACCAGTCAAGGTTCCGGAGGGTCTTGGCGGCCTCGGTGATGCCGTTCCGGACGGCCGCATCGACACCCTCGCTCGAGGTTCCGACAATTTCAGAAATGCTGTAAGTGTGATTAGACAACTTCGCTCCTCGTGATCGCCATCGATGCCCGGCTGTGGGCCGTTCCTGCAGACTAGCCGACCGAACCCGGCCGGACTAGGGGTTTGTGCCCGGAGTCCGGGACGCCGGGAGGCGGTCCGGGCAGCGGGCGTTTGGCCTGCCGGGGCGGGACGTCTGCGCGCGGCCTGATCCGGCTCACCATCCAGGGCAGCATGTAGTGCGCCATCCAAGCCAGGTCACCGGCCCGGGTCTCCCGCCAGTTGCCCGGCGGCATCGGCTTCGGCTCCAGCGGCCGCAGGCGGTGTGGCACGCTGAGCGTGTCCAGGACCATGGCCGCAATGGTGTGGTGTCCCAGCGGCGAGAAGTGCAGGCGGTCCGGATCCCACATCCGCGGATCGCTCAGTTGCCGCAGGGCCCACAAATCGGCGATGACGACATCATGCCGGGCGGCGATGACACGGATGTTCTCGTTGAATACCGCGACCTTCCCCCGGATGTGTCCGAACACGGCGGTTTCGCCCCAGTCCGGCCCGGTGAACAGGACTACCGTGGCCCCGGTGGCAGAGAGGGCTGCCACGGCGTCGTCCAGGGCCGCGGCCATCCGGTCCGGATCGCCGCGATGAAACACGAGATCGTTCCCGCCGGCGGAGAGCGAGACGAGGTCAGGCTTCAGGTTCAGGGCCGGTCCGAGTTGCTGGTCGAGGATTTCGCGCAGGACCAGGCCGCTGATGGCAAGGTTTGCGTACCCGAACTCGCGGCGGCCCTCGCCGAGTTCCTCGGCGATTCGGTCCGCCCACCCCCGAATGCCCCCGGGGCTCAGCGGTTCCGGGTCGCCGACGCCTGCCGTGAACGAGTCGCCCAAGGCGACATACCGGCTCCATGGCCGGGAACGCAGGTCACCGGCACGCCCGCGTGCGGAGCTCTGATCCCCTGGATGCCACGGCCCCGCGGCGGGGAAGTTGTCGCCGGTACCGCCGGCGTCCGGCTCTAGGAACCTGGCGGCGTTCACATCACCAGCAATACGCCGATATTCCATGCCTCGCTAGGTACTTATGCCCCTAGCGGGGCGGCATGCGGCCTCGGCGGCCACCCCCGGCCGTCCGCCACCCGGGAGGCGAAATACTCAGGGGGGTATGATGTGGAGCCTGACGCATCGAACCGGAGGAACCAATGGAACTCGATCCCACTGACATGAAGCCTGTTATTAACCGGCTTCGCCGCGCCCAAGGCCAGCTCGCGGCCGTCACCAGGATGATCGAGGAGGGCCGTGACTGCAAGAGCGTCGTGACCCAGCTGGCGGCCGTTTCGAGTGCCCTGGACAAGGCTGGATTCTCCATCATTGCCACGGGCCTGCAGCAGTGCATGCAGCAGGAAGACCCCAGCCTGGACCGCGCCGAACTCGAGAAGCTCTTCCTCTCGCTCGCCTGAGCTCATCCGGGCAAGGCGCGGGTCTGTGTCAGGCGGGGCCGCCGGCCAGCACGAAGGTCTTCAGGTCGTCAAGGGTCTGCTGCATGTGGGCGTCCATGGCGTCGCGGGCGCGGTGCGGGTCGCGGGAGGCCAGGGCGTCAGCGATGTTCTGATGGTGCCCGATGGCGTGCTCCTGGATCTCCGGCACCTTGGAAGTTTCCGTCCGCCGTTTTTCCAGCACGCGGTGCAAGGGCTCGAATAACACGGCGACGAAGACGTTTTCCGAGGCCTGCAGGATGAGGTCGTGGAAAGCGAGGTCTTCCTCCACGAATGCTGCGAGATCGTTCCTCTCGTGGGCCAGCCGCATCCTGTCGACGTGCGCGCGGAGGGCCTCGATGTCCGTGTCCGACATCCGCCCGGCAGCCAGTTCGCAGGCGCCCGTCTCCAGCATCCGCCGGAGCTCGATGAGCTGGATGGCGGCCGAGGCGTCGTTTGTGCCCTCCGAGGCTGCCCGCAGTACGGCGTCCAGGGAGCCCCAGCGGTTCACCGGGTTCACGAACGTGCCCCGGCCGCGTTCCACGCTGAGGATCCGCTGGGCTTCAAGGGTCTTCATGGCCTCGCGCACGGTCATGCGGCTGACTTCGTGCCGGGAGCTGAGCTCCAGTTCGCCGGGGACGCTCGCGCCGGGCGGAAACTCGCCGCCAATAATCCGGTCCAGCAGTTCGTCGGCCACAACGCCGACCAGCGATTTCCTAGCCAATTCTCCCCGTCCAGCGACTTGTTGCCTGATGGCGTGCTCGATGGCCAAGTCTACTTGCGCGTCGTTGTGCCATATGCCACACTAGCATTCATATGCAAGATGTCTGACATCTTACATTTTGTTCCTGCTGCGGCTCGCGGAGAACCGCAGTTTTCCACTGACAGATCCACACACAATGGAGTGCATAGTGCCCCTCGAAGCAGACGTGCTGGCCGCTTTCCCCGCGGAAGTACAGATCCCCGCCCGGCTGGTGGCAGACAGCGTGGCCGCCTCCTCCGAGGCATCCCCCCGTGTCCTGGTCGTACTCGACGACGACCCCACCGGTACCCAGTCCGTGGCGAACCTGCCGGTCCTCACCCGCTGGGAAGTGGCGGACTTTGCCTGGGCGTTCGCCTACGAAGTCAACGGCCAGCGCCAGCGCGCGGTCTACGTGCTGACCAACACCCGCAGCCTTGACCCTGCCGAGGCGGCTGCCCGCAACGAGGAGATCGTCCGTAACGCACTCGCGGCCGCAGCGTCCGCTGAACCCGCGCTTCGGCTCAGCTTTGTCAGCCGCAGCGACTCCACCCTCCGCGGACACTACCCGCTCGAACCGGACGTCATCGCCGCCACCGTCACCGCCGTCAACGGCGAGAAGACGGACGGCGTCGTGATCGTTCCCGCGTTCCCCGACGCGGGCCGCGTGACGGTCGGCGGCGTGCACTTCACCCGCGGCACAGGCAAGGACGCCGGGCAGCTCACCCCCGTGGCCGAGACCGAATTCGCCCGGGACGCCAGCTTCGGCTTCGCCAACTCGGAGATGGCCAAGTACGTCGAGGAGAAGTCGAACGGCCGGTTCCCCGCGGATTCGGTGATCGTGCTGGATCTGGACATCATCCGGGCGTCCGCCGATCCGATGATCTCCGCCAAGGCCATTGCCGATGCCGTCGACGCCGCCACGGATTCGACTCCGATCGTGGCGGACATCGTCACCGAAAACGACCTGCGGGCACTGGCCCTGGGCCTGGAAGAAGCGGAAAGCCGCGGCAAGAAGCTGCTCTACCGCGTGGGCCCGCCGTTTGTCCGGGCACGGATCGGCCAGGAAATCCGCACCGAACTCAGCGGCGAGGAAGCCTATGCGGGCAATACCCCCTCGGAAGCCGGCGGCTTGATCATGGTCGGCTCGCACGTCGGTGTCACCACCCGCCAGCTCAACGCCCTCACCGAGCAGCACAGCGCGGCCCGGATCGTGGAGATCGACGTCGAGAAGCTCCTCGGCGACAACGCGGGGGAGTACCTGGACGAAACCGTGGACACGGTGGTCGCTGCACTCCGCGGCGGCGACGTGATCGTGCACACGAGCCGGCTCCTGATCAAGACCTCCGACGCCGCCGAAAGCCTGCGGATCGCCCGCACCGTCTCCGCCGCCGTCGTCGCGGTGGTGAACCGCACGCTGAAGACTTTCCCGCCCCGCTTCGTGATCGCCAAGGGCGGCATCACGTCCTCGGACGTGGCCGCACACGGCCTGGAAATCCGGCACGCGATAGTCCGCGGGCCCATGCTGCCGGGCATCGTCAGCCTGTGGGAACCGGTGGACGGACCGGCCAAGGGCATCCCGTACATCGTCTTCGCCGGCAACGTGGGCGACGACCAGTCCCTCGCCGATGTCACGCGAAAGCTCAGCAACACCTTCTAATCCCCGCCGGCTCCCAGCCTTCACAACCTCAGGCAGGGCCCCCGCCGGTATGGGCCCAGCACCACACGTCATTCGATGGAGAGCACCATGACCAGCAACTACACCATCACCGTCCTTGGCCTTGGCGCCATGGGCCTGCCCATGGCCACGCGCCTGGCAAGCGAGCTCACCGTCCACGGCTTCGACATCGCCGAACCGCGCCTGAAGCTGGCTGAAGAGGCCGGCATCCGCACCTTCGCCTCCGCACGGGAAGCCTCGAAAGGCGCCGACGCGCTGCTGCTGGCAGTGCGCAACGGTGAACAGCTGGGCGATGTCCTGTTCGGCGAGAACGGCGTGGCCTCCGTGCTCAAGCCGGGCGCCGTCGTGATCCTGGGCAGCACCGTGGGCACCGAGGCCATCCCGGCCACCGTCGACCGCCTGGCCGAATACGGCGTCGAACTGGTTGATGCCCCGCTGTCCGGCGGCCCCAAGCGTGCCGGCGAGGGCGACCTCCTGATCGTGGTGGGCGCCTCGCCCGAGGCCCGGGAAAAGGCCCGCCCGGCCCTTGAGCTGCTGGCCTCCACCCTGACCGTGGTCGGCGACAAGCCCGGCGACGGCCAGGCCCTCAAGACCGTCAACCAGCTGCTCTGCGGCATCCACATCGCCGCCGCCGCCGAGGCGATGGCCCTGGCCGACGCCCTCGGCCTGGACCAGGCCAAGACCCTCGCCGCCCTCGAAGCCGGCGCAGCGGGCTCCTTCATGCTCTCCAACCGCGGACCGCGCATCCTGGAGGCCTACACCGAGGACGGCGCCGAAGTCCTCAGCCGGCTGGACATCTTCGTCAAGGACATGGGGATCGTCGGCAAGGCCACCCGCGCCGCCGGCCTCGCCGCCCCGGTAGCCGCCGCCGCCGAGCAGCTCTACCTCCTCGGCCAGGCCCAGGGCCTCGCCGCCGCCGATGACTCCGCCGTCATCAAGGTCGTCGCGCCCACCAGGCGCACCGCCTAACCAGCCATCCCATCCCCGACGACGGCGGTCCCCCCTCCGCCGTCGCCGGTTCCCCACCCCACTGTTCCGCCACTTTTACCTCACGGTTGAATCGTCGGACGACCTTCCTGTCAAAGGAGACACCTCTTCATGACCCCCCTGCTCAATTCCCTGATGGTGCGCGCCGCCGACGCGCCCGTCATCAAGCCGGCCGTGGAGCTGGGAACTCCGCTGCTGCTGACAATCGCGGCGGCCGGCGTCGCCCTGCTGCTGGTGATGATCATCCGCTTCAAGATCCAGGCCTTCGTGGCCCTGCTGACCGTCAGCATCCTGGTGGCCGTGGCCGCGCAGATCCCGCTCAAGGACGTGTTCACCGTGGTGGCCGCCGGGGTGGGAGGCACCATGGGCAAGGTCGCCCTCCTGATTGCGCTCGGCGCGATCCTGGGGCGGATGATCGAGGTCTCCGGCGGCGTCCAGTCCCTCGCCGACCACTTCACCGCCAAGCTCGGGGCCACCCGGGTGGCCGTGGCCCTCACCGCCGTCGGCTTCCTGGTCGCGATTCCGGTGTTCTTCGAGGTCGGCATCATTGTCCTGGTCCCGGTCGTCTACGCCTTCGCTAAAATCGCCAACGTCCACCCGGTGAAGTTCGGCCTGCCCATGGCCGGCATCATGCTGGCCATCCACGTGGCCGTGCCCCCGCACCCGGGGATTGTTGCCGGTGCCGGCGTGCTCGGCGCCGACATCGGACTGATCGCCCTGATCTCGCTGACGATCTGCGTGCCGCTGGGCTTCCTGTCCTACTGGGTCGCGTCCATCATGAACCGCAAGACCTACGAGCTGCTGCCGGCCGTCAAAACCCAGGTGGACGAGTTCGGCTCCGCCGCCATGGTCCGCGTTGGCCACGAGGGCCCGGGCAGCAAAGCCATCGCCCCGCCCCGTCCGGGACTGATCATCTTCCTCATCGCCACCCCGATCGTGCTGATCCTCCTCGGCACCGTCGGCACCCTGGTGATCGACAAGAACGACTTCTGGTACGGTGTCGCGGCGTTCGTGGGCAACCCCGTCTTCGCCCTGCTGGTGGCCGTTGCGCTCTGCTTCTTCCTCCTGGCCGTCCGCCGGCAGTGGTCGCTGACGGAAACCGGCGAAATCTTCGAAGGCGCGCTGCCTCCGATCGCGTCCATCCTGATGGTTGTTGCGGCAGGCGGCGTGTTCGGCAGCGTCCTGCAGGTGAGCGGAATCGGCAAGGCTCTCTCCGAATCCCTCGACACGCTCGGCGTTCCGCTGCTGCTGCTTGGCTTCATCATCTCCCTCGCCCTCCGCGCAGCCCAGGGCTCGGCCACCGTCGCGATCGTCACCACGGCCGGCCTGCTCTCCTCCGCCGTCGCCGGCGGCGGCTACACGCCGGCGCAGACCGCCGTGATCGTGATCGCCATCGGGTTCGGCGCCCTCGGCCTCTCCCACGTGACCGACGCCGGTTTCTGGGTGGTTGTGCGCTACTACGGACTGACCGTCGCCGACGGCCTCAGGACCTGGACCGTGCTCACCACCGTGCTGGGACTGGCAGGCTTCGCCCTGACATTCGTCGCCTGGATGCTGGTGGGGGGACTGAGCGCCTGATGCGTACCCAACTGGACACCCTGGTGACCGGCGCCCTGCAGCAAGGCTCTGCCGTTCCGGCGTTCACCTGTTACGACTTCACCACCGCGCTCGCCGTTGTGGGGGCGGCCGAGGAATCCGGCCGGGGCGCCATCCTGCTGGTCGCGCCGAAGACCGCGGCAACGCCCAACGGGCTGCGGCTGATCGCCGCCCTGCGCGGACTCGCCGACGCAGCCTCGGTGCCGATTGCGGTGCAGCTGGATCATGCCACCGACCCGCAGGTGATCGCCGACGCCGTCAGTGCCGGGGCCGACTCGGTGCTGGTCGACGGGTCCTCACTGCCGTACGAGGACAACATAGACCTGGTCCGGAACGTCCGCGCGGCCCTGGCAGGGCAGGGCCGGGGCGACGTCGTCATTGAAGCAGAACTCGGCGGACTCGCCGGCGACGAGGACCGGGCCTTCGGGACCGACGCCGCGGATAACGCAGGCAGCACAGTGGCGGACGCCCCCGCCGGGCTCACCGACTCCGCCCAGGTGGAGGACTTCGTGGCCCGCACCGGGGCGCAGCTGCTCGCCGTGGCTGTAGGCAATGTCCATGGCAAGTACAAAGGCGAGCCCCGGCTGCGCTGGGACGTGCTGCAGGACATCGCCGTGCGGACCCGGATCCCGCTGGTCCTGCACGGCGCCTCCGGCATTCCGGCCGAGGAACTGGTCAAGGCCGCCGCGATGAACGTGGGCAAGGTCAACTTCAACACCGAGCTGCGCACCGGCGTCCTGGCGGTCCTTGAGGAACAGACCACCGCCCACCGGGCCGACGGCGAGAACCTCCAGGCACTGCTGGGCCTGTGGAATGCCTCGGCCAGGACTTTCGCGGCCACAGCCCTGGCCACACTCTCGCGCTGACACTGTGACTGCCAGAGCAGTATGGCCCGCAGCCGGCGCGCATCCGGGCCATACTGCTCTGGCCGCCAGGGCGCCCCGGCCCGACAATGATGGCACCACAGCCTGCCTTCCCGAGGGGTGCCATGCTTGCGCAGCAGCGGCCAGCCGGCGACCCGGCGCCGACGCCGGACCGAGACCCGGTGATCGACCTTGTCCGGTTCTTTTGCCTGGCATTGGTGGTGGTCGCGCACACCATGATGGTGAGTCCCGTCCTGCACCCGGACGGCACCGTGACGTCCGAGAACACCTTGGGCGATCAGCACTGGTTTGAACCAGTGGTGTGGGTCTTCCAGATCATGCCGCTGTTCTTTGTGGCCGGAGGCATCACCGGGCTGCAGTCCTGGCGCCGGCTCCGCGCCAGGGGCGGCAACGCCTTCGATTTCATGCAGGCCCGGCTGCTGCGCCTGATCCGGCCGGCCGCCGTCCTGCTGGCGGTCATGTTCGTTGGCCTGTCGGCGGCCCGCCTCGCAGGGGTTGACCCTCAGGTCATCGAACTGCTCACCAGCGGGGCCGGCATGCCGCTGTGGTTCCTGGCCGCGTACCTCGCTGCGCAACTCAACCTTCCCTGGCTGGCGGCCCTCCACACCCGCGCGCCATGGCTGACCTTCGCCGGCCTCACCGCCCTGGTGGTGACGGTCGATTGCCTGCGGGGAGTGCTGCCGCTGCTGGCATACCTGAACATGCTGTTCCTGTGGTGCGCCGTGCAGCAGCTCGGATTCATCGTGGCGGATGGCCCGCGGCTGCTGCCGGGCCGGCCGGCGCACCTGGGCATCATGGTTGCCAGCAACATGCTGCTGGGGTTGATAGTCCTGCTGGGGCTGTATTCCGGGAACATGCTGGTGAACCTCAATCCGCCCAATGTGACGCTGCTGCTCCTGGGCATCTCGCAGGCCGCCGCCCTCCAGCTCTTCCGGCCGGTGCTGTCCCGGATCGCGTCCGTGACCGGGGTGCGCCGGATGATGGGCGTGGCCGGCCGGCGGTCCATGACTGTTTATCTGTGGCATCTGCCCCTGCTGGCGGCGATGTCCGGTGTGCTGCTGCTGACGGATTTCCCGCAGCCCCCCGGAGGGAGTGCGGCCTGGTGGTGGGGGCGGCCCCTCGTGCTGTTGGGGGTCATCGCCCTGCTGCTGCCGGTGGTGGCATTGTTTGGCAGGCTGGAGGAGCGGCCGACGGCGTCCG